>CAMYPB010000028.1 GCA_947285985.1 uncultured Holosporaceae bacterium | reverse complement strand
ATACACACCCCTACAAAAATACAAAATTTTATGATAGAATTCGTTTCATAATATTTTTCTATTTTATTTTCAAGATAAAAAAAATTTGGAGATTGAGAGGGATGAAGTCGTTTTCCGAGAAATACTGGATTTTCAATGAGGTTGACCAGGAAAAATTGAGTATACTCATGAGGGGTCTTCAAATTGGGGAGATTTCCTCGAGGATTCTCATAAATCGAGGAATCGAAGATCTTGAAGATGCGAAGATTTTTATGAATACACGTCTAAGGGACGTTATGCCCGATCCTTTATTTTTTTTGGATATGGGGAATGCGATTGAAAGGGTCTCGAATTCAATATTGAAAAATGAAAGAATTTTTGTGTATGGGGATTATGATGTTGATGGAGTGAGTTCAACGTTTTTGTTATTAAATTATTTCAAATTGATAGGATTTTCGAACTTTGAATATCATCTTCCGAATAGATTTGTTGATGGGTATGGACTCAGTTTGAAATCAATCGATAGGGCACTTGAAAATAAATCTGATCTCATGATCGTCGTTGATTCGGGAATAACGTCCGTTCGTGAGATAGATTATGCAAACGAGAAAAATCTTGATATTATTATATTTGATCATCATATGCCCCATGGATCCGATATACCCCGTGCTTTTGCAGTCGTCAATCCCAACAGAATTGATCAGGAAAATTTCGAAAATTCATTCATAAAAAATTTGTGTGCGGCTGGAATCGTCTTCATATTCCTCGTTGGATTGCAACGTGAATTGAAAAATAAAGGATTCTTCGAAAATTCGAATAAAAATATACCAGATCTCACAAATTTCTTGGATATCGTCTCTCTTGGAACGTTGTGTGATGTCATGGATATCGTTGGGATAAATCGAGCGTATATCAATTTTTTTATGAAGAAACAGACGTATTCTATTGGAATACGGGCCCTCATGATTATCTTGGGGATGGAGAGGATAAATAATGCGGAGGATTTATCTTTCTATATAGGACCTATCATAAATGCGTCTGGAAGGATACACGATCCAAAAATCGCATTGAATCTTTTTTTATCGGAAAATCTCGAGGATGCACTCCCAATCGCTGAAAAACTCGTTCACACGAATTTAAAACGTCGTGATATGGAAAAAAATCTATTAGACGATGTTATAAAAATGATAGAAGAAAAAAAATTATATGAAAAACCTTATATCTTCGCGTATGGAGAAGATTGGCATGAAGGAATCATAGGGATTATTGCGGGGAGAATCAAGGATAAATATAATAAACCTTCATTTATCGCGTCTTTCGATGAAAATAATAAGAAAGGGAAAGGATCTGCGAGATCTATCCCTGAAATTCCATTGAATATCCTCTTCAACGAAGTTCGAGAAAAGAAGATCCTTCAAAAATGCGGGGGACACGCTCTAGCAGGAGGATTTTCCCTCGATTTTGAAGATATAGAAAAATTCGATAATTTTTTGTCGAATTATATACAAAATAAAGAATATATCCATAATATAAATATTGATTATATCCTCCCAACGAATGTCGATCTGGAGTATGTCTGTCGTGAAATAAGCGTTATAGAACCATACGGAAAAAAAGTCGAACGTCCTTTCTTCTGCTTCGAAAAAGTGAGGATTATTTCGATGAAAAAAACGAATGATCTAAAACACATGATGATCTCAATTCATGGAAGTATATCTGGAATAGTGAGGCTCATTATTTTTAATATACATAGTAAAAATGATCTCATCCATAATATAGAAAAATATAAGGATTGTATACTCGATATAATCGTTAGTATAACATACAACGAAAAATATGGGGTTAGTGTTGTTCTGGAAGACGCCCGTCTCCATGAAGATGATGTTTTGTGAAAAAAAGTTTTATTTTTTTGTGTACGAAATGTCATGTGCATACAATTTATGTGATATTATGGAGGTAATCTAGAATTTTTATTTATTATGAGAAAAAATTATGACTATTCAAAAAACGACATTATCAAATGGATTGACTATTGCAACTGACAATATCCCGAATTTTGAGACTGTTTCAATTGGGATGTTCGTGAAGGTTGGTGCAATAAACGAGAATATTCAAAATAATGGGGTCTCGCATTTCGTTGAACATATGGCCTTCAAAGGGACATCAAAGAGGAGTGCACTCCAAATATCTGAGGCCATCGAAAATGTGGGGGGGTATATCAATGCGTGTACAGGAAAGGAAATCACAGCATTCTACGCAAAAGTTTTGAAGGGTGATTCGAAACTCGCGATTGATGTTATCACTGATATAGTTCAGGATTCTTCATTTGATCGTGATGAATTTGAGAAGGAAAGGGGAGTTATTATACAGGAAATAAAACAGTATGAAGACACTCCAGATGATGTCGTCTTCGATATATTTCAAAGGAAATGTTTTGAAGATCAGTCTCTTGGACGTTCAATTTTGGGACCAGAATCGAATATACTCTCCTTTGAAAATACCGTTTTAAAGGATTATTTAAAGGACAATTATTCTGCATCAAAAATGATTCTTTCTGCATCTGGAAATATCGAACATGAGAGATTCGTTGATCTTGCAAACGAATATATCGATAAACTTCAATCTTTCGATACAAAAAATCCTGATATACAAAAATATGTTGGGGGATCTATCCATCAGTATAAGGATATAGAACAGAGTCACATAATCGTCGGATTTGAAGGAGTTTCACATTATGACGAGAATCGATATGTTGCATCGATTATGTCGACGATCTTGGGGGGAGGTATGTCATCGAGATTATTCCAGGAAGTTCGCGAGAAGAGGGGATTGGCATACTCTATATTCTCATATATGTCCCACTACGCGGATACAGGAATTTTTGGAATATACGCGGGATCTGACACGTCAAAAACAATGGAAGTTGCGAGGATTATCAAGGATGTTTTGGAGAATTTTTCGTATACGATAAATGAATCCGAAATAATACGCGCAAAAAATCAGATGAAAGCTTCCCTCTTGATGGGACTCGAAAGTTCATCGACTCGTATGGAGAGGATGTCTCATCAATATCTCATACATGATCGTTTTATTGATCCAAAAGAAATTTCGAAAAAAATAGATGATGTTGAAATAGAAGATATAGTATCATTTGCGAGGAGTATAATAAAATCAAAACCAACGGTCGCACTCGTTGGAAGAGAAGATAATACAGAGAAAATATATGAAGTTTTTATATAGAATTTTGACATTATCAACAATATTTTTGTGTGGATGTATGGGCCCTAGAACGCATGTTGGACCAACGTGCGTTTCGTGTCGACCTTATTTTTGTCGAGGTTCGTGGCATTATCCTCAGGATTTTTATGAGTATGACGAGGTTGGACTCGCATCGTGGTATGGACAGGATTGTCATGGCAAACCAAAAGCAACGGGTGAAAAGTTTGACAAGATGGATATGACGGCCGCTCACAAAACTCTCCCACTTCCAACTGTCGTTCGCGTGACGAATCTCAGGAATAATAAATCTATCGTCGTCGTTGTGGATGATAGGGGTCCTTTCTATTATAAGGGTCGTATTATTGATTTATCGTATGGAGTTGCAAAATATCTTGATCTCCATAGATTCAAACCATCTCCCGTTAGAGTTCAGGCCCTCGTTTCAGATAGTTTGAAATTATCTCATTATATCGCGAAGAATTGTAAGCATAGAAAGGATAAATATGGAAGATCATGGTATGAAGTATATGCACAAGAGATCGCGAAAATCTCTCCTCGTGTATACAAAAAACATGTTTGCTTTGCAGATGAGATGAAACATGATGAGAAGAAGAATCGTCATAACAACGCAAATTATCGGGGAAAAATGAATGCAAAGGGAAAGGGTTTTTTGATTTCGGATAATTTAAATAAAAATCATCACAATAACAACAAGAAAAATAAGAGAAAGGTTGATTTGAGTCGTATAGCATAAAGGAGGAGATAAATCATGAAGTTTATACATAAAAATATAGTTCCTGCGTCAGAAATATTGAGGGATGCGCTCCAGAGAAAAATTGCGATCGGAGCCTTCAATTTTTCGAATATGGAAATAATTCAGGCCATCGTTGAAACTGCGAATGAAGAAGGTACGGATGTTATATGTCAGGCTTCAGAATCCGCGATAAAATATATGGGGGTGGATTATATTATATCGATGATGAAGGCTGCTGCAGAAGGGAGTCGTGTTCGAATTGCCCTTCATCTTGATCATGGAAAAGATTTTGAGATATGTCAAAGATGTATAGATGCGGGATTTTCGTCGGTCATGATAGATAAGAGTGGATGTAATTTCGAGGATAATATCAAATTCACGAAGGAAGTTGTTGAGTATGCACACAAGAACGGAGTTTCTGTTGAGGCGGAACTCGGGACATTGTCTGGAGTTGAAGATGATGTTGATGTCGATGAGAAGGATGCACTCTTCACGAATCCAGATGTCGCGAAAGAATTTATCGATAGAACGGGGATAGATTATCTCGCGATTGCAATAGGAACGAGTCATGGTCCAAATAAGGGGAAATTTGGAAGTCCGAAACTCGATATAGAACGTCTTCGTGAGATAAAAAATAAGGTTTTGGATTTCCCTTTGGTTTTGCACGGTGCATCATCCGTCTATGAGGATGTCGTTCAATATTGCAATCAAAACGGAGCGGATATAAAGAATGCATTCGGAATAACGGATAATGATATAAGAGAATCCATAAAACTTGGGATTGCAAAAATAAATGTCGACACAGATATTCGTCTTGCGTTTGTTGGGGCTTTGAGAGAGTCATTAAATAATAATAAGTCATTGATAGATATGAGGAAATATCTGGGGTATGCAAAGGAATATTCGAAGGAAATAATACGTCGAAAAATACGATTATTTAAATAATACTTATGGATTATTTTTAATAGACAATAAATAAATGTTGAGGGATAGATACAATTTGTTGTAAGATACGTAGATATATCTTCCATTTTGTTTTTATCTTTCTTTTAGAGCGATGCATAATTTTTATTGCAAGATAGTTTTATTTTTTCTTATTGTGTTTGGGGGATGCAACAGTTTTTCTTATGCGAAGAAGAGTGGGGCGTCTCATACATTTCAACCGAAGAAATCTGCGATTGTTATAGACTACACGAATAATAGGAAGGTTTTATACTCTATTTCTCCGGATGAGAAGAGACATCCTGCATCCCTCACGAAAGTTATGACGATATATCTTTTGTTTGACGCGTTGAGATCTGGAAAGATAAATTTTAATACAAAATTTAAAGTATCGAGACTCGCATCGATTCAGATGCCCTCGAAACTTGGATTGAAAGTTGGGAATAAGATAAGGGTTTTAGATGTCATAAGATCTCTTCTTGTGAAATCCGCGAATGATATGGCTGTTGTTGCGGCTGAGGGTTTGTGTGGGGATATTGAGTCATTCGTGAATCTCATGAATATGAAGGCAAGACAACTCGGAATGAAGAATACTCATTTTGAAAATCCGTCTGGTGTTCCAAATTCCAAGCAGATAACGAGTGCGAGGGATATCGCGATATTATTTATGTCCGTCTATAATCATTTTCCTCAGTATTGGCATCTTTTTTCTGAGAGGTCATTTTGTTATAACAATGTCAAGCATCCAACACATTGCAAGATTTTGAATTGGTACAAGGGGGCGGATGGCGCGAAGACGGGGTATATTTGTGCGTCGGGGTATAATCTTGGAGTTTCAGCTGTGAAATATAATAGGTCTGGACAACGGAAGAGATTATTCGTCGTTGTGATGGGAGGAGTTTCTGGGAAGTCACGGGATACGTATGCTGCAAGTCTTCTCGATAAATATTTTGAGGATTATAATATGGGAATCGTCCCAAAAAAATCTTCAATTGAAGAGGAGAATATAAAATATTCCACGAAAGAGAAGAAAGGTCTGATGAATGAGATCGATAAGTCTGAGACGACGATGATTATGAAAAATAAGGAGAAAGATGTTAGATTATCTGATGATGAAAAGATCCTTCAGGAGGAAGAAGAAATTGATGTTAATCAAATTTTGAAAAATTCATCGGTCGACAAACAATTTTTCGAGAGACTTTATGAACATGACGATGAGAGCGTTGTTTTAGAGGAGGAAATAATCGTGAATCCGAAGAAACATGCAATACACAAGAAAAAAATGAATAGGAAAAAAACAAGGAAAATACGATAGAAAAATTATGGTATCCCATAAATTTCGGAATGTTTTTGTATACATAAGACTATAAAGTGATTTAAAAATATGATGCTTTGCGATATAATAACGTTTATGAAATGATAAAAATATTTTTTAGATGAGGATATTTATATATGTCTTTGAAGATTAGATTAGCGCGTGGTGGAGCGAAAAAGAGACCGTTCTATAGAATAGTCGTTGCAGAAAACACATCTCCAAGAGATGGAAAATTCGTCGAGAGGATTGGATCTTATAATCCTCTCCTCGAGAAAGATAGTTCCGAACGCTTGGTTGTGAATGCTGAGAGAGCGAAATATTGGATGTCTGTTGGGGCCACTCCAACGGATAGAGTCACGAAATTATTATCGGAGGTCAATATCGTTCCATCCGTCAAGATTTCTGATACTCCAAAAAAATCTGCTCCAAAAAAGAAGGCTCAAGAAAGGATGAAAGCAGAGGCCGAGAAATTAGCATCTGCATCTGAATAATCAATCTTCGTGTGATTTTATGAAGAACAAGAGGATTTGTGTTGGATATATTTCGAGTCCCCATGGAATTTTGGGGGCCGTTAGGATAGATGTATACACAGATTCTCTCCTCTCTTTTTTGGAATTCAAAAAATTTTATACGGAAGATGATAGAGAGGTCATTCTATCGAATCCCAGGATAAATGAATCGAGGGAACGTGAGATTATATCCCGTATATTGGGATTCAAAGATAGAACGGATATAGAGAGATCGAAGATATGCAGACAGAAGATATATGTCAATAGGGACGATCTTCCAGATCTCCAAGATGATGAGTATTATTTCGAAGATTTAAAGGGTCTATGTGTTAAAAACAAGGATCTTCAGAATTTAGGAGTCGTGAATTCTGTTATGGATTTTGGAGGGGGTGCGTTCCTCGATATATCCCTTGAAAATTCAAAAAAAGAGGCCACTCTCCCATTCAATAAAAATTCAGTTATAGAAGTTTTCATAGATAAGGGATATATTATTATTGATGAACGTTATTTATTAGTATCATGAATAATAATAAAAGATTGTATATAATCGCAGGAGAACCGTCTGGTGATTTTTTGGGGGCTTCCCTTATAGATTCCATAAGACGTCACAATAAAGATGTTGAGATATATGGAATTGGAGGGGATATGATGAAATCCTCCGGGATCAAATCTCTTTTTGATATACAAAGAATTTCAGTGGGAGGAATTTTTGAGGTTGTCCCCCACATATTCGATATAAAAAATCTCATCGATAAAACAGTGTGTGATATAATAGAAAAAAAACCTTGTGTCGTCGTTACGATTGATTCGCCAGGATTTTGTTTTCGTGTTGCGAAGAAATTACGAAAATTAAACATAAATTTGAAATTAATACATTATGTTGCACCTTCTGTTTGGGCATGGAGAAAAAATAGGGCGAAGAAAATCGCGAGGTTATACGATCATTTATTTACGCTCTTCGATTTTGAGGTTCCATATTTCGAAAGGGAAAAACTCGAAACAACGTTTATAGGGCATCCTGCAGTTGAAAATTTCGAATTTCATGATATATCATCGAGAAGGGGGAACAATGATATTCTCATTATGCCAGGAAGTCGTCTTCAAGAAATAAAAAATCTTCTCCCTATTTTTTTGGAGGTCGCATCCCGCAATAATTTTGATAATGTCATAATTCCAACATTCGATCATTTTATTGATGATATTCAAAGATATACATCATATTACAAGGATTTAAATATTATTATTGAAACTGATGAACATAAAAAGAAAGAATATTTTTATAGTTCAAAATTATCGATTGTTTCGAGTGGAACGGCAACCCTCCAACTCGCACTCTCAGGATGTCCTATGATCGTTGCGTATAAGATTTCAAGATTGTCATATGAAATAATCAAGAGACTCATAAAAATAAAATATATCTCCCTCGTGAATATTATTATGAATAAAAAAGTTGTTCCTGAAATGATACAAAAAGATTGTTCATGTGATAAAATAGATTTAGAACTAAAAAATTTAGATATTGATTTTCAGATAGATAATTTTAAAAATTTACGTAAACATTTGATAAATAATAATAAAAATCCTTCGGATTTAGCTGCTGAAATTATTTTAGATAAATATCTGTAAAATCCGTTTTTTGTTTACATAAAAAAACGACCGACTTATCGATCGGCCGTTTTTTCACATGTTATAAAAGATTGTCACGCGGATATCTCATTGGATTTTGATTCATTGTTATCATCATTTTTGTTGTTATGAGTTTTGAGTTCCAATAACATGAGGAGAGGGGATGCAATGAAAATCGACGAGAATGTTCCAACGATTATTCCAATGAGAATTGGAAGACTGAAGGCCGCAATAACTTTTCCCCCGAATAAATATAGGGCTAAAACTGCGAGTAATGTTGTTGTGGCCGTTAGAGTCGTTCTCGACAATGTTTCATTCAAACTTCTGTTTATGAGTTCTTTTAGACTCAATTTTTTATATCTCTTCATATTTTCGCGGATTCTATCGAATATAACGACAGTGTCATTTATGGAATAACTCGCAGTCAACAAAACGGCCGTTATAGATATCTCATTGAATTCCAATGGGAATATCGAAAACATACCAAAGATTATTGCACAGTCGTGTAATAATGCTGCGATCGCACAAATTCCAAACTGCCATTCGAAACGTAGGGCTATATAGACGAGCATTGCAATGAGCGCGAAAGACACGGCTTTTATCGCGTTTGAGACGAGTTCTGCTCCAATTTTCGGACCGACTGTTTCAACTTTTTTATAGATAACTCCATCTCCTAGAGTATCCTTAACTTTCTTTATAGCGAGTGCCTGTTCTTTTCCGTCTTCAGATTTTTCGAGTTTTATGGAGAGTTCATCTGGACCTCCAAACTGTTGGATTGCAACTTCTCCAAGTCCTATATTTCCGAGTTTATTGCGAAGTTCTTGAATATCGGGGTTTTTCGGCATTTTGACTTCAAATATGTATCCTCCTTGGAAATCTATACCATAGTTTAATCCCTTGAAAAATATACTCGCAAAACACGTGAGGATGACGATAGATGCTATCGTCAACATATACTTACTTTTTCCAACGATATCAAATTTTGTCCCATAAGGAATAAGATGTAAACGAAACATAATTCTCCTCCCTTTTAAATAATAATTTGTTTATTGTTATTTCTCTTGAGCCAAAACGCGATGATCGTTTTAGTTAGGGAGAACGTTGTGAACAATGATATGAGAGTTCCAAGGGCCAGAGTTACGGCGAATCCTTTGATCGGACCTGATCCAAATTCATACAAAACAATCCCTCCAACGAGAGTCGTTAGATTTGAATCGATGATCGTCATCATGGCCATCTTATACCCTTGGGCTATTGCGAGGGATGCTTTTATTCCGAGTCTCATTTCCTCGCGAATACGTTCGTATATCAAAACATTTGAGTCAACAGCCATTCCGATCGTGAGGGCTATTCCCGCGATTCCTGGGAGAGTCAATGTTGCGCCCAAGAGTGTTAGACATGCGAACAGGAGCATTATATTGCATCCAAGAGATATAACGGAGAAAAATCCGAATTTTCCATATGACAATATCATGAAGATAGATACCAACACAAACGCGAGGAGAGTCGCATTTTTTCCATCTGAGATTGAATCCGCTCCTAAGCTCGGCCCAACACTCCTTTCCTCAACGACATTCAATGGGGCGGGGAGAGATCCAGCACGTAATAGGAGGGCCAATTCATTGGCTTCTTCCATTGTGAAATTTCCAGTTATTTGCGCACTTCCGTTCGTCAAAACAGCCTGAAAAACAGGGGCACTTAAAACTTTTCCATCCAAAACCATCGCAAATTGTTTATGGAGATATTTTGCGGAGAGTTCCGCGATTTTTCGAGTTCCCTCTATATTGTCGAATTTTATCGAAACACAAGGGAGTCCAGATTGATCGATATTCATCTGTGCGTCAACAAGCGATTTTCCAGTCAAAGAGACCTGTTTTTTTATAGGAACATAAATGACGACACCATTTCCTTTTTCTTCTGGAAGATACATAATTCCAGGTTTTGAAGGGAGTTTGACTTTCGATCCATCGCGTACGGGAATTGAAGGCATCTCTTCGTCAACCCCATGAAATGTCAAGAGTGCGGTTTTCCCAAGTAATTTTTTGATTTCTGCAGGGTCTTCAAGACCTGGAAGTTGAACAATAATCCTATCAAATCCTTGACGTAAGATCGTTGGTTCTTTCGTTCCAGATTCGTCTATTCTGTGTCGGATAACCTCTATGGATTCTCCAACGATTCTTTTCGAAAAATTTTCGAGAAATTTATCAGAAATAACTGCAGAAATTTCTGTATTATTCGAGGATATTTCGAGCTCTGGTTCAATTTTTGAGAGGATCTTTTTGACGTCTTTGATGTCTTTTTCATCTTTCAAATTGATGATAATAACAGAAGATTCTCCTTTATTTTGGACAGATATTTTATTGTATTTTATATTTTGTTTACGCAATTGTTTTCTTGATTCATCGAGTATACTTTCCTGATGATCGCGAGCGACTGCTTTGATATCAACTTCGAGTTGGATATGTGAACCTCCTCGAAGTTCCAATCCGAGATTAACAGTATGTTGAAGGAAAGCAGGAAGTTTATCGTATGTTTTCTGATCGAGACTCGATGGAATTGCGAACATCAGTCCCAAGAGACAAACGAGTAGGGTGAAAATCGCCCTACCTTTTGATATTACCAACATATAACATCTCCATTTTTTTTGATAATTTTTATTTTTTATAATCTATAAAAAAACTACTTCTTATCATCTATAATAACAGAGGATTCTTTGTTTTCGTTATTATTTTCCTCTGTTTTTTCAACTGTTTCGTGTTTATCGTTAATTTTTTCTATTTTTTTCACGGATTTTGTTGACTCATTCAAATTTGTTGGAGTTGTGTTTTTTGGATCTATGACATTTGATATTGTCGACTTAACGAATTTAACGTGGACTCCATTTGCGATCTCGAGGATAATCTCATTGTCGTTCACAACTTTGACGACTGTTGCAAGAATCCCACTATTCGTCACGACTTTATCTCCTTTTTTTATGGAGGCTAATAAAGCCTGATGTTGTTTTGCGCGTTTTTGTTGAGGTCTGATCATGAGGAAATATATAATCCCTATGAAAAAGATCATTGGTGCGAAGGACATGAGTCCGCTAGACTGTGATGTTTGGGTTGCATCTGCAAAAGCAGAACCTATAAAAAAAATCATAAAAAAAATACCATAATAAAGTTTTATTTGTGTATTATACTAAATCATATACACTCCTCTATGGAAGAGATTTTTGAAAACTTTTCGATATATCTAAGAATAGTTTAATTCATTCTGATTGATAAATGACAATATGTGTGATAGGATTCGGTTTAGTTTTTGATAGTATTTTGGAGTCCAATACTTATGAAAAAAAGCAGATCGATGTGTCGAATATCATTTTTTTCCTTGTTTTTTATTATAATCTTTGTATTTTTTATAGGGGGAGATTTTTTTGTTTTGAAAGATCACAAGAGTTTGCATAATGATATCGGGGAGAATCAGGAGATCAATAAGTCGTCTGTTATATCGTATATAATCAACCTTGAGAAATCGAAGGATAGACTCGATTATATTCGTCCATCTGTTATACCCCTTGGATATGGTCATGAG
>CAMYPB010000027.1 GCA_947285985.1 uncultured Holosporaceae bacterium | reverse complement strand
GCAAAAGTATAAATTATGTTATACAATAATAATATGAGGATCGTTGATTTTGAGGTGCGAGGGTTTGATATAGTTTTTATTGAGTATTTATGATGTGATGATGAATTATCTTGTATCTACCTAAAATCTGGTATACATAAAATATGTTGATATTTGGGATTCTAAGGGTATATAATCCAAGAAATTTTGATGATAATTGAAAAAAAGACAAGATAATTATGTTATGTGAGGGTGATACGAAGAATTTCTTGATTGTTGGTTATGGAACCTCTGGGAAGTCTGCCTTCAATTTTTTGAAATCGTTGGGACACAATGTTTATGTCTATGATGACAATATCCCGAATACTCGCAATGTCGTCGATAATATAAATTGGGGTGTCGTGGATTATGTCATAAAGAGTCCTGGGATTGGGTTCATGGAGCATAATATTCATCCCATAATAAAGATCGCAGTTGAGCACGATGTTCCTGTCATATCATGCTATGATCTTTTTATGATGTATAACCCTGAGGCGCGTGTTATCTCGATTACGGGGACGAACGGAAAATCAACAACTACAGCCCTCGTTCATCATATCCTCAAAAAATCGGGAATAAATTCTTCGATGGGTGGAAATATAGGGATCCCGTACTTCGATCTTCCGAGGTCTGATGTGTATGTCTTTGAAATGTCATCCTACGAGCTCGCGAGTTCCAGGAACTTGAATTTCGATGTTGCAGCTATCATCAATATAAGGCCCGACCATCTCGATAAACACGGAAGCTTTGAGAATTATGTCATTGCGAAACATAGATCTCTCGACTGTTCGAATGTGAAGGTCATATCGTATGAGGACACTATCACATACGAAAAGTATGCAGGTGCGGAAAATACGATTGTCATTTCGAGGGATGGAAATACGAAGGCTGATATATATATATGTGAGGGCGTCCTTATGGATCGTGGAAACGTTATCTTGGATCTCTCGAATTTTTCGGAAATAAGAGGCAAGCATAATCACGAAAATGTCGCCTTTGCGTACGCGATATGTAGAAATTTCAATATTCCGCCGAAAGAAATTGCAAAAAATATAGCGTCCTTCAAATCATTACCCCACAGGCTCAATGTCGTCCGCAAGATAAATAATGTCTTGTTCGTGAACGATAGCAAGGCCACGAATCCAGATTCTGCATCGAAAGCACTTGATACATACGTGGGTTATAATATATTTTGGCTTGTTGGAGGACGGAGCAAGAAGACGGATCCCCACAAGGATATAGATCCATACCTTGCAAGTGTGAGGAATATATATCTCTTCGGTGAATCTATGGATGAATTCTATCAGGAATTTTCTAACATGAAGAATTGCATAAAATGCGAGACAATGTCGAACGCACTCCTCAAAGCATACAAAGACGCGCGAAAAGAAACGGAGGGCCCCTCTGTTATTCTTCTCTCTCCTATGTGCGCAAGTTTCGACCAATTCAACAATTTTGAGGAAAGAGGTCTGGAATTTTGTAAACTTGTTAATGAATTATAAAAAAATTATATATGGACAGGTCGAACGCCTGTCCATATCGTCAATAATTATTAATAATAGACCGGACGAGTATCATCGAACGAATCACCAGTCGCTTCTTTGTTTGCACGCTCAATTCTCCTCTTTTGAGCTTTTTGTTTCTGGATTCTTTTAGCATTCAGAGGATCTTTTCTTCTTGTCCTAGAATCATTATCTCGGTGTTCATTCTCATATTGTGTCAAAATATCACCCATTTCAGACAATTCATTCTTAATCTCATCTAGCGTATTACTAAGATCTGGATCACCGGATTCTTTATTAACGGCCATATTATTACGAACACTTATTAAGTCATTATAACCGCCACGGAAATTATCATAACGCTTCAACGTTATAGCGTACTCTTTATCGTTTGTTGGCTTTGATAACGAACCACGCACTTCCATCAATAACCTCTTTGCAGAATCTACAATCGTTGAATTTGCAACTCCCATAGGATCATCTGCTTTCACGTCTGAACCAGCAAACATCATCATAAGCGCGGACATACACAATAAAATATTCTTATTCATAAAACTTATCTCCCCCCAAAGATATTTATAAAACACGTGATTATCATCACCACACTTTAATTCTATATCACAATCCATAAATATATCAACAATAAAATAACGTACATTTATTTTCCTGAAATATAAAATTTTATAATGATTTGTATAAAATTTTATCTATATGAAGTAAAAGAATGTACCATGATCAAAAAAGGTTGATATGACGATCAAAAATAAATACTATCTCTTATGAGATATTTGTTATACGATATGGATTTTCGAGGAATGAGTGTGATCAGGCGTTTGAGTGATGATATAATAAATCAGATTGCTGCGGGAGAGATTGTTGAACGTCCGTCGTCCGCCCTCAAAGAAATCATTGAAAATTCGATAGATGCAAATTCTAAAAATATCTCAATATTTATTAAAAATGGAGGAAAATCCAAGATAGTTGTTGAGGACGATGGTTTTGGAATGAGTGCGGAAGATTTGAAGATGTGTGTTGAAAGGCATGCCACATCAAAATTGCAGGGTATGAATCTCTTTGATATCAGGAGTTATGGATTTCGAGGGGAGGCCCTCCCTTCGATTGCGTCTATCAGTAATTTTCTTATAGAATCCAATGGAAATAGTTTGGAAATCAATTTTTCCAAGCAAAATGAAATGAGGCCATCGTCATTTGAAAGGGGAACTCGCGTTTCTGTGTGTGATATTTTCGATAGGCTTCCCGTCAGATTGAAATTCTTGAAGTCCGATAATGTTGAACAAGCGAGTTGTATTGCAATTATCGAAAATTTTGCCCTCGTGAATCGTGATATAAATTTTTCAATACGCGATGAAAACAAGGTCCTGTTCTCCTCGAAAGATGAAAGTATCGAAAAAAGAATATCAAAAATATACGGAAAAGAAGCATTCGAACGCTCAATTTTTGTTAGTACAGAAAACGAGAATATGAAGGTATACGGATATATATTCCATCCAATCGATGCGAAGTATACTATGAATAATCAACGTATCTTCATAAATAATCGAATTGTCAAGGATAAAAATGTCTCGTCATCAATAAAAATCGGATACAAAGATATACTTGACAATCGAAAATTCGCATCATCGATCCTCTTCATTGAGATAGATCCGTTTTTTGTCGATGTGAATATCTCCCCAACGAAATCTGAGGTACGCTTCCGAGATCCCGCGAGTATCCAAAAAATATTGATCAATCTCCTTCGAAAAAATATACATCAATTCGATAGAAATTCCGTCTCTATCTCTGAGATTGCGAGTAGCCTCCCGAAATTGAATAGCTTCGTGCAAAATAATCCGAATAATTATAAAAACAATAAAATTAATTTCGAATTTGATGCATCTCACAATCCCCATAACGACGCAGACAACAATCAATATTCTGAGACATCTCCCTCTGAAACGGTATATACATTCGATGATGATGATGATGACGAACATCCTCAAAATTCCTTGAAATTCTGCGAAAATTCACACATTTCATATGAGGTGAATGATGATGAGGATCACAACAACACCCCGAAAAATGACGACGAATCTCAAGATAATAATCATTATGATGAGCAGAACATCAACAATAATGCGCCGGAAAATTTCTTTGGTGATGCGATCTGCCAGATCTTTGGAACATACATCATCTCGAAGAAAGATGATGAACTCTTCCTTATCGATCAACATGCCGTCCATGAGAAAATCGTCCAAGAAGAAATCAAGCAGAAAATTTCCGATCACAACACACAATATATCATGAAACCAGAGATCATCGAACTAACCCTTGAACAATCAGAGAGGATTAATAATATAAAAAATCATCTCTCAAGTTGTGGATTCAAAATAGATATCCTAAAAGAATCCGTCATAATCTCTGCGATTCCTGGGGTCCTCAATATAGAAGAAGCCACAGAATTCGTGTCCCACGTCGTTGAGATAGAAAACGAGAATATATCAACTCTCGATATGATAATCGATAAAATCTCGACGATCGCATGTCACAACAGTATACGTTCGGGACGAACCCTTTCAATCCCCGAGATGAACGCTCTCCTCAGAAAGATGGAACAAACGAAAACGATATGTCAATGTAACCATCATAGACCATCCTTCATAAAAATCTCAAAGAAAGACATCAATAAAATGTTCGAAAGAGAATGAATTATGCCATAATATTCAAAATAAAATCAGTACGCCATAATATAATTCTATTGTATTATACTTAGTGTTGCAATATTTTTATTTGTGATATATTTAATTTTGATTTTGTGTGTAATTCGAAAAAAATAGAACCACATAAAACATGGTGGTCCTATTCTCTATTTTTTTTAGTGCGTTGCAGCCAATATCTCGTTTCTCAATTCTTCAGGGAGCATATTCAACAAGAATTTATACTGATCTCTAGACATTAGTTCCACAATATGTGATAAATGACTACGATAATAATCGTTGGGATCATCCCTATCATCTAAAAATCTAGGATTATATCCTTGAGAATTTTCTTTCACATGATTAACGAAGAGATCTATCAATCTTCTCGCACGCTCTCTTCTGCGTTGAACGAGATTTTCGTCTGTTCTTTCTTCTGAATCTTCAAGTTGGTCGTTAGATCTAAAAATATCAAACATTTCGACAAACGACATAACACATTCATAGATCGCATCGAAAGACATAGTATGCATAAATCTTCCACTTGGGTGTACTTTGACATTGTTATATGAAATTTCGAACCCGCCCCCATTCATTTGACGAGGCAAAGGAGTCAATGTGTATTCAACGTCATAATTGATCTTCCCCCCGTTCTCAAGGATAAGTTTTATGATGTTAAAATGTTCATCAAATGCGGAGAAAGTTTCTTCAACTGGAAACTCATCATAAATTTTACATCCATATATATCCTTCTCGCCTGTTTCTTTGCTAAATGTTCCAGCCTTACCTAAATACATAACACCTTCCCAAATATGATGATTGATGATATTATGACGACTTTCTTTATCGATTGCATTCACATCAACCTTTCCTGAAGCGATGAGTTCTTGTGCTCTCTTGAAAGATTCTGTTAGATAGAGCTCCTTTGTCAATTCGATATCATAAATCTCACCCAAATCTATACCTACATAATATACAGGATCAATCGATATTCCCAATAACGATCTATACTCAGCCTCTTTAGAACTATCCCTATAAAAATCTATAGCTATATCATTATGTCCAAAACACGACGATAAAGAAGATGTCGCAAACACAACGGATGATGCAACAATCGACAAAAATTTGCTGTTCATAAATACAATCCTTGAAATAATTTTAAACATACAACATATTGTATTGCAAAAAAATTATATCTGCAATATTATTTCCCAATTGCCCATAAAATTTTATACAATATTACATAAAATTTTATGGGCAAAAAAAGAATTTGTATCTCCTGAAAATAATATTTTATAATGGAAATATCAAGTGAGTACTGGCCAGTATAAAAACAGCTTGATTCTTGATCAACAACAGATATATTGAATTATAAAATCTCTGTTAGGCAAGAAAAACCAACACTTTAAAACACTTGTATTAACTTAAACTCTTGCTTAGCAGAGAAGAATGAAAAGGGGTGTGAGAGACCTCTGACAATTGAATATATTATACGATGTGACAGATCGTGTAGTTGGAGGATATTGTGACAGAATAATCTCCAACATGGTGTGGATCAGTGTATCCATAAAAACCCGGGTATCTAGCAAATACCTGGGTTTTTTCTCTATAATATTGTGTTTATGATGTGGATAATCACCTACCGCCTAATAACTGATATATAGATTGTCTATTCTGTTGCGCATAATCCATGATGCTTAGATTACGATTAAATTCCGCGCGTGGATTAGCTCCATTTTCCACGAGGAACTGGCATATAGCGACGTGTCCCTGTTCGACGGAATGTGCCAATTGTCTATCGGCCGCATCCTGCAGATATTTTTTGATCATAACGGACGTTTCGTCTCGTTTGTTCATTGAAGCGACATAATCTAACATACTGATTTTCTTTCCAGATGGAGATATTTCAAACATCAAAGGATCGGCTCCATGCTCTATCAACAATCTAACGATATCAACATTGCGTTTGTTTATTGCATCGAGAAGTGCGGATCCCCCTCCATTAAATTGCAAATTCGCATCCGCACCCTTTTCCAACAATTTCTCAACAGCATGAACGTTTCCATGGGAGATCGCACACGTCAAAGCATTTTGACCATTGACGATTGCATTCATATCAGACTCGCTCGCATTTGAAAGAATAATATCGAAAATCATATTATTCCCCCTCATGATAGCAGCCATCAAAGGAGTCCTTGTTCCGATCACATCTCCAACACTATCTTTATAGTATTTCGAGCTCAATATACTACTAACAACTCCATCATCCCCATTGTCAATTGCATTCAATAGATTTGTATTGGAATAAAAACCATCATTAGAATGAACAGAAAACGAAATAACACTAGCAAATAAACCACACAACAGCGCTTTTTTCATAAAATTCTCCATAAAAGCAAAATAGTTAATAAGTTTTTTCGCTGATATTTATATCACAATAAATTATTTTTTGCAATATTTTTAATATTTATGTTGAAATTTTGATATAATTTTATTATATCAATATCTTTTATGCCATGCGAAACCCGCTTGGAGGGCTTCTTTTTGTGAGAGATCGACGAAGATTTTTGTATTTTTCGAGACTTCCGCATCGACGACGACTTTCGTTGTATCCGCTGCTCCGCCTTGATCTATTGAGACATTGACTTTCCCCAATTTTTTTCCAATACTAAGCGAACTATACGTTCCTTTTTCGTCGTCTTCATGACGTTTTATATCGATTGTATCGAGTCCCAGGACGGATTTAATTTTTCCCATGAAATCGAAGTTATCTTTTCCTGAGAGATTCTGACTGATTGCATAGAGTGTGAAGGCCTCACTCGACGAAAGTTCAGACGCATTCTTTTCGAAGAGCATATATGAGAGGATATCGCGATCCTGAAGGATTGGAGGTTTTGAGAAGAATGTGACATTCGTTCCTTTTTTATCCTGTTTAAATTTTGCCCCTACCTTGAAATTTCCGAGATCTTTCACAGCGGAGACTTCCATAAACAAGACTCCTGGATTTTCATCAGAGAAAGACACACTTCCATTTTTGAGATCAAAATTTTTTCCGGAGACTTTTATGATACCGTCCTTTAGGGATAGATTTCCTTTGTATTTTGGATTTGATATACTATTTGAGATTATATCAATCCCCCCATTCCAATTGCTTTTTATTCCAAATCCAACGACCTTTAAATATGGTATAAACTTGAATTTAATATCAATTGGAATATTCAAAATTTTTGTTATCTTTTTGTTTTTCTTCTTTTTTTCGGGTTTTATGGAATCGACGATATCAATTGCGTATGATGAGAGACGTATGAAATCGGAGATATCAACACTTGCATCCTTTGAATATAGGTCACCCGTTATTTTGAAACCATCAAGAAGATCACCCTTAATCCCCAATTTCCCGTATAACTTTCCATCGAACTGCTTGATATCAACGAAAGAGAGGGCCTCAATATCAATATTGATATCCGAGAGAAATTTCCCATTTTTGAAGTCTATGAGTCCAGAACCCCTGATATACCCAGGTTTCCTCATATCATCCATCCCTGATATACTCTCTATCCTCAAACCATCCCTCTTCAACTTCGATTTTATAGTGATATTTTTGAGGTATGTTCCAGTCGTCTCATTTGCGTATAGCCCATCCTTCAATGTTATATCCCCCGAAATATCGGGATTCGATAGACGACCCCTCACAAAAATATCATACTTCAAATTTCCAGAGATATGATGTCCCTCAATCTTCGGAAGAGATGAGAGAATGTCAAACCTCCCCTTCCCCTTGATCGAAATATCCGAGTTTTTGTCGATTATCCAATCTTTATAATTACAATTTATATCAATTTTATTATGTTTTTTCAGTAGATCATACAAAATCTCACATACCAATTTTTTTGAGGAATATGTCCCCCTCAATTTTATATCCGGAAATTTGATTGAATCTCCAACAAAAATTTTATTGATATTCATATCAAATTTTATGGAATCTTTTTTATCATGGTTTGCCTTTCCGTTTAGTATACCTTCGATCTTCATATTTTTTATTGGTATTTTTTTGAGGTCGATATTTTTAAGGGAGAGACTTTTAAAATCAAAATCTTGAATATTATTTAGATTGATTTTTTCGATATTAAATTTTCCTCCACACAATTCTCCCACGATATTGTCTATCATCATGTTTTGATTCATATCGATATCGAAACTATCCAATAATTTCATATAACTTCCAAATATAACATCTTTTATACGAAATTTATTGGTATCCAAGATATACGATCCTTTTAGAGAGAGATTGTTATCGTCATAAAATTTGGATAATATTATATTAAAATCCAGGATATTATTATCGAGGGATTTTATATTGAGATCTATATCCCTTGATATATCGAAGGAATGAAGTTTTCCGATAATCGATCTATCATTATATTTTCCCTTGAAATCCATTATTTTGTGAGGGTGAATTTTCCCATCTCTCGATAATATCCTTGAAAAATCGAAGGATATATCTCCCTTCTCGACATCACATCTTAAATTTATAATATTTTTTTGATCATACTTTATATTGGCATTTATATTATTGTCGTTTTGTGATATAATATTGTTGATATCGAAGGATCCGTATATACTCTCTATCATAATATTATGATTTGTATTCCGTTTCATACTATTGATCTTCGATTTTATTGATCCTATTTTTTTATTGTTATAGAATGTGTTCTCTATACTGAGGTTTTTAATGATTTTTTGAGAGAGAATCATAGAGAGGGTCGATAGAAAATCGAAGCTAACATATTTCGAAACTGTCCTATCGATAAAATTTATAGAATCAATATCGAGGGATTTGATATAGTCTAGACGACGACTCGTTGTTATCCTTGATTTTTTGACATTTATCTCGATATCATTATTTTTGAAGGTTAGATCATAAATACAAAAATTAAATGGTAGGAAACCCTCAATTTTTCGAAACGAAATTTCCGGGAAAAACCTGGAGACTATGAAATGTTGAGTTATATCGAGCTGACACAATCCAAGAGGTAGGAAAAATATAACAATTATTGATAACGATAACTTTATGAAACGTCTAAGAAGATAGGAGACCACAACACAAATCCTCCAGTTCACAAACCTGATTTTCGATGGTCTTCACCCCATCAAACCAAAAATCAGAATCCAAAGGATTCAAACCGAAAACACGGGACGCAACATCATATCGATCTATCCCACCCCTCGACAACATATTTCGATAATATCCAACGAAATCATGTCCCATAGTCTTGTATTTTGAATATAATGCGTTCACAAATATCTCGCCAAAAGCATACGCATAAACATAAAATGGACAATGAAAGAAATGCGAAATATAACACCAATAATTCGAAAGTCTCTCATCAATATTCACAAAATCTCCGAGTGCATCCCTTTGAGTTTCCATCCATATCCTCGATATATCCTCAATCGAAAGCTCCCCATTTTGACGTATATTGTGACACTTCCTCTCGAATTCAAAAAATGCAATCTGACGAATAACGGAATTGATCGTATCATCCAATTTCGAACATAAAAGATCAATCCTCTCCAAATTATTGGATGTTTTTTTGAGGAGTTCCTCAAAGATCAATTTCTCTCCAAAAAGAGATGCAACTTCCGAGAGAGTGATCGGAGTATCCGAAAGAATAGGGCCATTCCTATTCGATAATCTTTGATGTATACCATGACCCAACTCATGGGCGAGTGTTGAAACATCCCTCATACTTCCGAAAAAATTTAATAAAATATAAGGATGTATTTCAGAACAACAATGATGAGAAAATGCACCCGATGTCTTCCCATCACATGGATAAACGTCTATCCAATCATTATCGATGAATTCCTTCGCAATATCTTTGAATTCAGGACAGAACGAACCATACCCCTCCAATACGATATCACACGCCTCTTCATACGTATATTTTCGATCCAAATACTTCGACAATTTTATGGGAGCATTTCGATCCCAATATTCGATCCTCTCCCTTCCAAGAAGCCTGGATTTTATCTCATAATATTTATGGGATGTCTTCTTATAACCCGATATAACGGCCTCAACCAAATAATCCACAGATTGCCTATCGATATTGTTCGAGAGATGTCTCGATTCCTCAGCATACGAAAATTTTCGAAGCCTGTTGTCAATTGATGTATCGAGTATGATATTGTTATATATTGATTTTATATAAAATGCATGATTTTGAAGACCAGAAGACAAAGAAAGAGACGCATCCCTCCTCTCATCTGAATCATCACTATGATTCGCAATCTCAACGATCTCTGAGAGAGATTTCTTCTCACCTTTGAAATCAAAGGTCATCATCGCGGAAATTTCGTCATAAAGACGTATCCAAGGATATCTCGAAGTCATCGATTTTTGAGAGGCAACAAACTCCCCTTCCTTCGATAAAAGATGATCCTTAAATCTAAAACAATTCTCTATCCAAGACGTATACCTCTTGAATTCATCATCCCCCTCAAACTCAACAAGAATCTCCCCCATATCAAGATTCGTTATCTCAATATCAAAGAAGACGAGTTCAGATTGTATGGAAGTTATCCACTCGGAAATACCCTGAAAAAAAGACAGAGCATCTTGATTGTTCAATCTCGTCTGTAAATACAAAAAAGAAAATGCAGACAATTTTTCGAGAATTATAAGAATATTCTCATAAATTCTTATCGCATCCTTGAGATTTTGAGGTGTCAAATTCCCCTCGAAACCATCCTTAAATTTGGAAACTAAATCCTCACATTTTTTTTTATCAGAAGAAATATTCTCATCGTCAATCGATGGATATATATCGCTCAGTTTCCAAGTTCTAGGATTCATACGTCTTCAACACCCCCAACAAAAAAATTATATACAAAAAACTTTATTCAAATGGCTCAACACCAACAAATGTCCTATTATCCTTTCCCTTCTTGAAGAAGACAGTTCCATCAACCAAGGAGTATATTGTATGATCACGCCCGAGTCCAACATTGTTTAGAGTCTTGAATTTTGTTCCTCTCTGACGAACGATGATCGTCCCCGCGAGAACACGTTCTCCTCCAAATCTCTTCACTCCAAGTCTTCTTCCTATCGAATCACGACCGTTCTTCGAACTTCCGCCACCTTTTTTCGTTGCCATTTTTTTCTCCCTTAATAAAAACTATTATTTAGATGCAGACAAAGAAATATCTTTTATCTCTATGAGACTCATCCATTGACGATGTCCCTGCTTTCTTCTATAGTTGTGACGACGTTTCTTTTTGAAAACAATGATTTTTTTATTACGCATGTGTTTCATAATCCGCGCACTAACACTCGCTCCTTCAACGACAGGATCCCCAACAACAATCTTCCCATCATCCGAAGAGGTCAACAAAACGTCCGTCAAAGATACAATACTTTCAGGTTCCATGTCCAATTTTTCGATTTTCAACACATCCCCAGGCTTCACACAGTATTGCTTGCCCCCAGTTTTTATAACAGCAAACATATTATTTTTCCTATTGCAACAAAATGCCATATTAAACTCACATATTCTATATTTTTATCATATATAGAATATCCCTGTCAAGAACCCTCAAATGATTGCAAATACATCTCGCATAACTCAACAATCTCATCCCTCGTCTTGATTAAAGTATTCTTTTGATTTTCGTCCAAATTTTGATCCATATTTTCAACGATCTGATTCGCCTGATCCCTGATACTCTGAACCATCGCGATCATCTCTTCATCGCTCATCTCCTCATCTTCAGAATTATCTTCCTCATTTTTATCATTATTATTACTACTCTCTTGCGTAGTTTCGTTTTTATCTAAATTGTTACTACTCTCTTGCGTAGTTTCGTTTTTATCATTATTTTTAATATCATTCGCGACATCTGAGGCTTGTTTTTTTATATTTGATACTTGATCGAGATTATTTTTGACTTGATTATTTATATTATTTTGGGCCTGATTTATATTATTCGTAACTTGATTTATATTGTTTGTGATTTGATTTATATCG
>CAMYPB010000026.1 GCA_947285985.1 uncultured Holosporaceae bacterium | reverse complement strand
GATGTGGGCTGTTCCTGATTTAATAAAATTTTCCCTAATTTTTGGGGATATCGAAGATTTATCTCCTGTGAGGAGCGCGGATGCGATTCCATTACACGGATTTTTAAGCTTATTTGATATAATTTTTGTGAGTTTAAAACGAAAATATGAAAAATAATCGAAAATATTATGATGTTTTTTATCATTATCATTCATCTTTTCGATATGGAGGACGATCCCGTTTGCATCTATATTCATGATCGCGTTATATTGTTTTTGATCGAATGATCCCGGGATCGCACTATTTCGAACGCGATTGAAATTCCCGAGAATCTCAACGTAATCCATAGGTTCGATATTCCTCAACATCCTCGAGGAGCACGTCATTTTCACAGTCCTTATAAAATTATATTTTTGATTATCAATATTATTATTTTCGAGGATTATGTCCCTCACGATAATGCGCTGCATATTTTTCATTGTGGGGTGTGTTTCTTCGATAATATCGACATATCCTTTGAATTTTATATTTTTTATATCATGGTCTAGAAATTGACGTTTCGTTATATCATTGTTGAAATTCAGAATTCCACCCATCTGTGATATATAGAGTCCGGCTGCAAATATGATCAAAATAATACGAAGTATTGTCCTATTGATAATTATCGATATAACAATGAATAACAAAGAAATATACAGTGCATACTCATAATAATACACACCGTATAATATAGATATTCCAAGGATAACAGGAAAGAAGAGAGGAAATCTTTTTATTTCCTCATCTAAGTATCTAGAAATCTTCGATTTTATTGATTCGATTATGATGTCGCCCGCCTTGAAATTCTGTCCCTATAAAATATTCTACGCATTTTATCGCGATATCTGAATCAATAAATGATGCTCCAAAACAAATAATATTCGCATTGTTGTGTTGTCTCGATAATATAGAGACATCCTCGTTATAACACAGTGCAGCCCTTATATTTTTGAAACGATTCGACGATATAGACATTCCTATCCCCGTCTTACATATCAATATCCCGCAAGAATCCGGACTATTTTCTATGACATACCTCGAGACACACTGTGCGAAATCTGGATAATCAACGGATTCCATCGAATTTTTCGTTCCAAAATCGATTATTTCTATTTTATTGCGAAAATATTCTATAATCTTTGATTTTAGGTCATATCCTCCGTGATCCGAAGCGATCGCTATCCTCTTGAATATATGAGACATAATAAATCCTTCTCTATCCTCAACAATAAACTTTGTGTCCCAAAAATTTTATACATAGATCCCCGAAATTTGGATAATCCGTTCCTTTGAGTAATGCACAGAAAATCATCTCCTTTGAAACGAGGTGCATACCAAGTTGTAGACATCTATTCTTGAACATATTGACATCAAATTCGTTTCTAGACGTTATAGCATTCGATATAACGAAAACTTCGTATCCCTGATCCTTGAAATCAATTGCAGACTGATATATCGATATATGGGCCTCACAACCCGCAAGAATAATATGTTTCTTTCCCAGATCTCGAATAATTTTTGAGGCCTCATCATTTTGAAGAATAGAAAAATTGACGACTTCCGTTATGATCGGGTTTTTCGCAGCATTTTCAACGGATTCCACGATATTTCCAAGACTCCTGTGATTCGCGAAAATCGTTGGAATCCCAACTTCAGACGCGAGTTCTGAAAGCCAACAACAATCTGAAACCATCTGTTGACCATCCCTCAAAGATGGAATGATTTCATTCTGTACGTTCATAATAATCAAACATGAACTATTTGCCTTCGCTAACATTTTTTCTCTCCAAAATATATAAATTTGTATACATTCTAAAAAAAAACAATATCTCTGCCAATAAAATATACAATCACAATGTATATCAATGTATAACACAATAAAAAATCGTATAAAATATAATAATCTATAATATTCCAACAATAGGGCAACAATGTTGCTTGCAAAAATAATAAAATGTCAGTATAATATGGTATAGTTTTAATTATATTATAATTTTGAGTCTTATGAAATATATAAAATTGTTATTATGCGTATTGGGGATTTCTTCGGGTTATTCTGCGGAGAATGTTATAAGCAATAGAAGACATGTTATTTTTACAGGTATGGATTATTGCTGGGTAGAAGTATATGGAGGTGTGTCGTCTGGCTGGATCATTTCTAAAAGTGAAACGGTCAATGAGTGCGCAGACCGATTATACAAAATTTTTAAAAAATATTTGTATAGTACTGATCCAATAATTTTTTCTTTTGGAAAGGATAGATCAAAATTGTATAGTACTGATGATGTTGATTTTGGTAATTCTAATTTTGCGCAGTATGTTGATGATAATAAATGTGTATTTATTGGACAATATACGTCCGATGTTGTGTATGAAAATTTTATAGATTGGTTGTTAGGTCCAGATAATAAAAGTAGTGAGTATGGAGAAGAGGATTCGTGCGATGAGAATAATGGATATGGAGAAGAGGATACGCGCGATGAGAATAATGGATATGAAGAAGAGGATACGCGCGATGAGAATAATGGATATGAAGAAGAGGATTCGCGCGATGAGAGTGATGAAGAATTATATAATACATGGTGCTATGAGGAGGAGAAACATAGAGAGGATTGGTATGGAATATAACAGTAATTCATAACAATAAATAATGTGTGTAAGATATTTATACTAAAAAGGAATACTATGAAATATTTAAAAATATTATTATCTTTGTTCGCAATATCTCCAATATACTCTATGAATAATGATATTGTCGAGAATGATGAAAATGTCGTTGAAAAACATGTTCATTTTGATATGCGAACAAGAGATTTAATGAGATATCGTAGATATAGTGGGGTCTATCAAGTACATCAAAGTATGTTCATGATGTTTGAATGTCATTTTTTTGATAATACTGTCGTCAATCGTATATTGCATGCTAAAAATAAGGGATATGATTTATTTGTATCAATATATAATGCATTTCACGATAGAATAAATGTTCATCAGAGAATCGATCTTTTCACACAGTCGAATGATGGTGAGCGTATTATTTGTTTATCAAGCAAAAATATATACGATTTGGAAGCGCATATTGGATGTATCTTCGATAATTGCAGAGTTGTATTATATGTACTTCCTCTGTAAATAACATATAAATGGGAGTATTTTTCAGTATATCTCCCATTTTATACTATCTTATTTCATGAGATACGAAAGTATAAGTCCTAATTCACGTTTTAAATCCTTCCTGTTGACGACACGGTCTATCATTCCGTGATCCTTCAAGAATTCGGCCCTCTGAAATCCTTGTGGAAGTTTTTGTTTGATCGTGTTTTCTATAACGCGAGCCCCTGCAAATCCAATGAGTGCGTTGGGTTCTGATATGTTTATATCTCCAAGAATCGAAAATGACGCGAGGACTCCTCCTGTCGTTGGGTGAGTGAAGACATTTATGAAGGGGAGGCCCGATTCTTTGAGTTCACAAAGCGATGCGATAGTTGAAGGCATTTGCATGAGAGAAAACATTCCCTCTTGCATACGGGCCCCTCCTGAGGCCGTAAACGAGATCAGAGCGGATTTTTTGTGTATCGCATTTTGAACGGCCTTCACAAATGATTTTCCAACGGATAACCCCATCGATCCTCCCATAAACGAAAAATCCATAATAAAAACTGTCGCGTTTTTATCGCAAATTTTTCCATACGCAATATGAGAGGCATCGTGATACCCCGTTTTTTGACGTGCATCCTTCAATCTATCAGTATATTTTTTTATATCCTTAAATTTGATGGGATCATCTTTTATTTTGACGATATCTATATTTTCGAATTTATTATTGTCGAATATCTGTTGGAAACGAGTTTCGGGTTTTATTGGGAAATGATGTCCACAATGTCCACAGACCATCTGATTTTCTGCGAGTTCCTTTGTGTAGACCATATGTTCGCAATTCGGACATTTCGTCCATAAATTATCATCGATCTTCGAAGATTGAGATGTTCCCATAAAAGCTTTTATTTTAGGTGTAACAAATTCTTTAAACCAATTCATATTTTTAACAATTTTCTTCTTAACAATAATTTTTATGGCTATATAATAACAAAAAAATCACGAAGAGTGTGAAAAAAACACTGCATAAAAATAATACAGTGTTTTTCAGATTTTTGTCTAAAGTTTAAGGGAAGTTTATCGAGACATTGGGAACGTTATGCCACAGCTCATTTTAAAACCCTCTTTATGAACGATACTCATAATTTCTCTCTCCTTTTCAAAATATGACATCTTCAAATACATTCAATTTTATATAATATGTAGCTTGATTTTATTCAGCAATAAAATTGTTGTTGAATCTTAGTATAAAAATCAATTATTATGATACGGTATTGGAGAAATGTCTTTGTTTTTTACTATATATATGTCAGAATAGAAGATGTATAGTATAAATAAAAAATGGGTGATATATGAAAGTTTGCGCTTCTTTAATGTCTTGTGATTTATTGAATATTGAATCTGAAATAAGAATTATTGAGAGTGCGGGAGTTGATGGTCTGCATATCGATGTTATGGACGGAAAATTTGTTCCGAATATAACGTTTGGAATAGAATTTATCAAGCGTATTGCGGAATGCTCGAAACTTCCAACGAATGTTCACCTGATGATCGAAAATCCGGAAAATTTTATAGATATTATTGCATACTGCAAAGTCAATATGATAATCATTCATGTTGAAGGAAATCGCAATATCGAGGGTATGATTCAAAAAATACACGGCTTTGGAATAAAGGTTGGGATCGCGATCAATCCTCAAACGAGTATTGAACAATTTTCGTATATATATGGATTGGTTGATGTCGTCGTTATTATGGGGGTTCATCCTGGATTTGGGGGACAAACATTGATATCTTCAACTCTCGATAAAATTGAACCCCTCAAAAAGATATTGAAAAATACGGATGTCAAAATCGCGATGGATGGGGGGTTGAACGAAGAAAATTCGAAAATTGCGATAAAAAAAGGTGTTGATATCTTGATAATGGGGAGCTATCTGTTCGATAATAATGCAGTTGATAAAGTTTTTGATATGAAAAACAAAATAAATAAAATATGTCAGATAGTTTGAAAAAATGGAAAAAATTATACAATGAATTTCGCATATCATTTTTAAAGAGTAGTCCGCTCTATAGATTTTCCCTCGATAAAAGGGGATATATGTTGAATCCTGAGAGATTCATCAATGATCCGTGGTCTGGAGATGCGATCGTTGGAAGGAATATATTGAATGGAATTTTTGTGATACGAGATAGAGAAAAATCTATCGATATAATCAAGGCCCTGAAATCTGATGATTCTCTTTCTATTAGTGATATAGAGTATATCAATAGTTTCGTTTGGATAAGGGATCTCCAGGCTATCGGAGGGAATAACAGTCGAAAATACGTTCGGAATGTTATCTCGGAGTTCATTGATCTAAATCATAGTATCAAGATGTTCTGGGTGCTTCCGTCTTGGAATATAAAAATTATCGCGGACAGAATTGTGAATTGGATGATGTCGTTCCATTTTTTTGCGTCTGGTTCGGACGATAAATTTCAACGTGATGTTTTATGTAGTATACAGGAACAATTCTCTCATATAAACAAGACATATCAAATTGAAGATGATCCCTTCACGAAATTGAATGCCTTGAAATCATTATTTTTTTGTTTATGTTCTATGAAGGGGAATCATAGACGTAGTATCAGGGGGATTCTTTCGAGGATACACGATGTTATCGATGAATCTATCGATAATTTTGGGATGATTATCAATAAGAATCCAAATGATCAATTCAATATGTTGAGGAGTCTCCTTGAGATACGCTTTATGGCGCGGAGTTGTGATATAGAGATCGATAATGATTTTTTTTATAGGAAATTGTCAGAGATGGCCTCGTGCGTTCGATTTTTGAGGTTGGGGGATGGAAAATTATCGGGACATTCTGGAAATTTTCTATCGAGTGGATTTTTTATACCTCGCTCCCACATAATAGACACAGCCCTCTCTCTCGTTGATATACAATATTTCAATGAAAACAACAATAAAATACGAGGATTCGAAAGAATATCGACAAAGAAAGTATCAATAATTTTGAATACAGAAATTTTTAATAGACGTTCTCATTTCAATCCAATTCGTGAACCAGGTCTCAATATCTTCGATTTTGAAGTGAGTTTCATGATGGACAGACTCATCAATAGGGCGGATATATCGATCGTATACAACGATAGATATAGATTAAAACCCAGTTCTTCATCGAATGTCTTCTTCACGAAGAAGATAATTCAAGATGGTGTGTGTTTTGAAGGGGAGATGAAAAATTTCAATGATGCCATACAATTCGCGATTAGGCGAGAGATTGTTATCAATAAAAATCTCCCAAAAATCAATGTATCAGAATTTTGTTTATGCTCGAGGAAATGTGATGTATACTATCGAATAGTCCTCAATAAAGATGCTGTCGTTGAAAAGATAAATAATTCATCTGTCTTGATAAATAATTATAAAAACGAATACCTCTTCAATATTGTGTCATCTTCCATTAATCAACGTGATATAATCGTCCACAACAAAGATGAGGAAACGATATATCCATCGATCATAATTTTTATCAAAGATATGCAGGGCGATGAGATGCAGATAGATTGGTCTATAGAACTTCTCAATAAATTATGATAAAATTCATAACGTATTTTTTTTAGATAATGTGGGACGAAATCCATAATTATGATCCTTCCAAATAGTATCATTCTCTACGGAAAATCAGAGGAGAATAATCTTCAGGTTGCCCACGAAATATCCGTTCGATATCTCTATGAAAATCAATCACAATTTAAAATGATGTCTGATATAGAGAGGTATGTCTCTTCAAATTCATACCCCAATTTCATGAATATCTCCGTTTTGGAGGGTGAGAAAGAAATTTCAATCGAACAAATACGAAGTATGATAGAATTCCTCTCTCTTCATCCGTCTCTCGAAGGAAAGAGGATCGTCATTATAAATAATGCAGACCTTTTAAATAGATTTGCGTCAAATGCAATATTAAAAATCCTCGAGGAACCTCCCCTCGATTCTTCGATTATTCTCCTGACAACTCGTCTCTTCTCAATCATCCCAACAATCCGATCGAGATGTCACAAAATATATATCCCAAATACCAATAGAATATCCCCATTGTATTCTGACAATATAAAAGAATATATCATAAAATACACAATGTATAACGAAGATTTTATACAAAATATCTTGTATTTTATAGAAAATCCATCCAAAAATGTTGCGGATTTTTGTAAAAATATCATAAAAGACAAAATAGATGATTTTATGAAAATTGTGTCTTTATATACCTATTTCAAGAGTATCAAAGAAATTTCATCAAATTATTCTAAAAAATATCTCGAATTGCAGGATTTCATAATATCTTCAAAAAATGCGTATCTTGATCCCCAATCTATTGTTATGATGTGTTGTTCGATAGTGTTATCATAAAATTTTATATTAGTTCTTTGCGTCCAGATGTTGGTTTCCATTTCGACAATACTTCATGTGTATTTTCGTTTATTATGGAGAGTTCAATAAATGTATTTATTGATATAATAGAGGATAGGTATTGGTTGATCACACATCCCAGGATAAAGGAATAATAATTTTGAAGATAATCTTTGATATATATTTTAACTTCTATTCCGCGTATAAATCCCCTCCACGAATCATTTCCAAAACGACGTACTATATTGTTTATATCGATATTTGATATATTGGAGATGAGTTCGTCGACTCTTATTGATATTCCTGACGAGAAGATTTCGATTAATTTTTTTATATTTTCGAATATCACATTTTTATTGGCGATCGATATATGGGAGGATGACAATTGTGATACGAGATTCCATAATTTTGTTGAACCCTTTGAAAATTCGATGGGTTTCGTTGTTTTGTATAGTAGTTTTGCGATATACTCTCCAGATTCTATATTCTCTGTCTCCATACTGGAATTTATCGGAATATCGCGTGATTCAAAACGATTCATACATAAAGTTCGCGCATAGACAACATCGTTATACGATCTATAAGGATTCATTTCGATGTCGATGAACGATATATACGTGTCGAATCCCTCGAGATTTCGAATTTCTGAAGATTCACGTTCACGTATCCAGAAGATTTTATGAATATTGTTCGTATCACTATCAACATTCAAAGAAAAATAAGGCTGCACAATACGATCCGTGTTGTCTTCACTGTCTATCATGTGTATATCTAAAATACTATGTATTTCTAATTCACGATCTTTCGTCTGATCAGCAACCAATAAATATTTATTCTGAGTGTTCGAAAAACGAAAGGGATCCGTCATAACGGGAAATAAATTTACGATTGGAACGCAATTTAATAAAATTGAATTTTTGTTTACGATCTGTTGAAGTTTTTCATTTCGATATGTTATATCGATGATTATTTCAAGACTCTCTATACTCGTTATATTCATCTTTTTTATTGTCTCTATAATATTGTATACTCTAAAGAACATGAATTTATGCTTGAAATGAAGAATCTCTTGAAACATATGAAATATATTCGATTGAAATCTTCGAAGGGGAACGATCGTTTCATCGTCTTCAAATCCTATGTTTTTAATCGAATTTGTCGGAAGTTTTATGATATTGTCATTTATTCTTAGGAAGACGTTCGTCTCCTTGTCGGAGAAGATCGCTTCATAAATTATGAGGGCGTCCTCTATCATATTCGAATTTATATGGAAGAGTATATTATCGATCGGAATATTTTCAATTGGTATAGAATTTGTCGAAATTTTTATATTCAGTGTCCAGAGATCGGATCCCCCAATCGATCGATTATCTCGTCGCAATGATATATTGTCTATCTTTATGGGGTATATTTCTATGTCATAAATCGTCTGAAAGCGACAGATAATATCATTCTGTGTCCTCGATGACAAAATTGAATGACGCGGAACATTTATTATGTCAACGGGATAATTATTGTCAGTTGCACAGAATTGAGAGATAGAACACGGAGGAAAAGAATCGATGAGATGAGGATACAATGAATCCAAAAGATGATATGCAATCGATTGAGAATTGTCGTCTATTTTCTGATGGAGTTTCGCGGACAAAAATGCGACGGATTCTATAATACGCTCAGTTTGAGGGTCCGTCGATTGAGAATTCTTCAAATCGATTAATTCCGCGATTTCAGGGTATTTCTTCGCGAAAATTCCTCCCCTCTCCCTCAAAAATAATAATTCCTCCTGATAATATTTGAAAAAATCCTTCATATCATTCGCTCCTCTCAATATTTTCATAAAGATTTTATCAATTGTGTCATAAAATTTGTATATTTTTAAAAAAAATTTGATTCATTAATAAAAAATTAACACAAAGTATGTAGAATTTTATATGTATACAACATATTTTTATGTGTTTCGAAATTGGGAGGGTTTTTTTTATGAAAGTTTCACATAATATGAAAAAATATATACTAGGAGTATCTTCTGTTTTATTATATATATACTGCGCTAATAATAATATTGTCTGTTCCTCTGAAAATAATGGTAACACTAATATTCAGAATCCACAGAATATATCTCCATCGAACAACGAAAATAATAATAATGGGGATAACAACAATGGGAATAATAATAACAACAATAATAATAAGAATGATGATGGAATCACAATGCTCCCAAAACTCGATGATTTAAACCTGCAGAATAACAATAATAATAATGTATCGCAAAATAATACAGTCCCTCAAAATGAAGGGAATACTAATATTCAGCAGCAGATGATGATGAATAATGAACCTAACAACAATCCTCAAGTAAATAATACTCCTCAAGTAAATAATAGTCCTCAGGAGAATAGTCAACAGAATAATATTGGTCAGAACACAAATAATCAACAACAACAAAATAATAATAGTCCTCAAGTAAATAATAGTCCTCAGGAGAATAGTCAACAGAATAATATTGGTCAGAACACAAATAATCAACAGCAGCAACAACAAAATAATAATAATCCTCAAGTAAATGAGAATAATCAACAGAATAATATTGTGATCGATGATAATTCGAGTGGATTTGTTTCGAAGAGTGGGGTTGTCTTCAATAATCTCTCGAGTTCAAATCTGAATAATATTCCGGATGGATGGTATTATTTCACGAAGGATCTAAAATCCCTCGCCGAAAAAATAAAGTCTATGAAATCGACTAATAATAATATCATCCAAAACAATAATCAACAGAACAACAATATTATTCAAAACAACAATAACAATAAAACGATGAGTGTTGACATAAATGGAAATCCTGTTATTGTTCAGGATAAAAATGGAAATAATATCAACTTCAATCCGAGTGTCAAAACGGATGAAAATGGGAATAATATTCCTCTCGTCGATCAGAATGGAAATTTTGTAGCGGTTATCGATGAGAATGGAAATCAGATCCAAAACGTTGGAAACAACTGGAATCAAAATAATATTATCCCACAAAATCAAAATAATCAACAGAATATAAACAATAATAATGTCAATACTCAACAGAATAACAATAATATTATTTCAAACAATAATAACAACAATAATAATAGCCAGAATATTCAAGGAGCGAGGATCATCATATCTCCGAAGAGTATTGAAGAGGGAATATCCCCCGGAACACTCCCTCAAAATGTTGTCGGATTTCTGACATTCTAAATAATCCACAATAAATTTATTGTAAACTGTTTGTTGCCATCCTGTTTTCAGATGGCAATTATTTTTTTTTATATTACTCCAAAAAATATGCATCTCTTTAACTAAATTTTAATAATAAGTGTATAGAATTATAAATATATGATATCAAAATTGTGAGGGGAGATTTTTATGTGTTTTTTATATAAGGTGAGAAGTCTCATATTGAAATTTTTAGTTTTATCAAGCGGTATGTTTGTTTATGGACAATTTTTGGACGATCTGAACAATTCTCTTTCAAACGTCTCTGCATCCGAAAATAATAATAATCAGAATATTAAAACATCAACAAATACAAATAATAAAAAAACAACTCGAAAAAAGAAAATAATCCGTAAAAAAAAGAATAGTAATAGTCAAAAACAAATATTAGAACAAATGCAAAAGAAATTGTCTTCAATGCAACAGAATAGTAGCCCTAATGTTCCAAATAACAATACTACACAGCCGACTAGTAACAACAATCCTGTCGTTGAGAATAATACTACACAGCCGACCAATAATAATAACCCTGTTCAAGATCAACAATCTCAACCAGCTGTTACTACACAGCCGACCAATAATAATGTTAATACTGTTGTTGAGAATAATACTACGCAGTCGACCAATAATAATCCAGTAGTTGAGAACAATAACAATAGTACACAACAGAATAATCCTAATAATTCTCCATCCCCTCAAAATAATACAAATAATAATGTTGTGAATAACGAAAATAATAACAATAATAATCAGGGGGTCAATCCTTCTCCTCAACAGACAACTCAAGAGAATAACAACAATCCTGTCGTTGAGAATAATACTACACAGCCGACCAATAACAATCCAGTAGTTGAGAACAATAATAATAGTACACAACAAAGTGATACTATACAGTTGAGTAATAATATTCCATCTGTCGTTGTTGAGAGTAAATCAATGGAGATGTTGAATAATTTGACGAATAGTAGTATTGAGGTTTCGGATGAGTCGTCTGACATCGCGAAAAATGAGATTATGAACAATCTCCCAAGTGTCGCGCATGATGACCGTGAAACCGTTGAATTGGCTGAAAAAGCTGCGGATGCACACGCTAAAAAACAGGCTATCGAAGAAAAAAGATTGGCCATAGAAAAAGCCGAAAAACAGGCCGCAATTGAACGTCAACTTATGGAAGCCGAACAAAAACGTCTCGAAAAAGAAGCAGAAGAAGCCGAAAAAGCGGCCCGAGAAAAAGCTGCACAAATCGAAAAAGAACGATTGGAACGTGAAATACGTGAGGCAAACGAAGCCGCGGAAAAAGCTATGAAATTGGCCGAACAAAAGAAAAAAGACGCGGAAGAAGCCGCAAAACGTCAGAAAGAGAAGGAAGAGGCCGATAGAATCCAAAAAGAACGAGATGAAGCCCTCGCAAAAATGAAGGCCGAACTCGAAGCGAAAAATAATGACCTTCAAGAATCTGATCCTCAAAACGATCTCAATCCTCAAAATTCAAAAGATCCGAAGAATAATGGATGTTGTTGCCAGAATAATGCGGCCCATGACTTCGGTCTGCAGAATATATTTGAACTCGGAAAAATCGTTGGTTTCGGCCTCGCACGTCAGGAAAATCAACATACAGAGCCTAATAACAATCCTGTAGTCGATCAAAGTACACCTGATCCGAGTTTAAATACTCCTGTAGTTGATCAGAGTACAGTTATTCCAACATTAAATACTCCTGCAGTAGATCAAAATGTACCTGATCCGATGTTGAATAGTACTATAGTAAATCCAAATATAACTGATCCAGTATTAAGTACTCCTATAGTTAATCAAAATACATCTGTTCCAACGTTGAATAATCCTGTAATCGATCAGAGTACACCTGTTCCAACGTTAAATAATCCTGTAATCGATCAAAGTACATCTGTTCCAAATTTGAATACTCCTGTAGTAGATCAGAGTACATCTGTTCCAACATTAAATACTCCTGTAGTTGATCAAAGTGTACCTGATCCGATGTTGAATAATACTATAGTAAATCCAAATACAACTGTTCCGAGTTTGAATAGTACTGTAGTAAATCCAAATACAATTGATCCAGTATTAAGTACTCCTGTAGTCGATCAAAGTACATCTGTTCCAACGTTAAATAATCCTGTAGTAGATCAGAGTACAGTTATTCCAACATTGAATAATCCTATAGTAGATCAAAGTACATCTGTTCCGAGTTTAAATACTCCTGTAATTGATCAAAGTACATCTGTTCCAACATTAAATACTCCTATAATCGATCAAAGTACATCTGTTCCAACGTTAAATACTCCTATAGTTGATCAAAGTACACCTGATCCGAGTTTAAATAGTACTGTAGTAAATCCAAATATAACTGATCCAGTATTAAGTACTCCTGTAGTTGATCAGAGTACACCTGTTCCAACATTGAATAATCCTATAGTAAATCCAAATACAATTGATCCAATGTTGAATAATACTATAGTAAATCCAAGTTTAAATGTTCCTAACAACAATGTTACGCCGATAATTAATGGGGATGCGAGTCAAACGGGAGGGCCCGCTTTGATAGGGGTCGATGGGCAGGTTATCCCAATGAACAACACGATTCCGACTGCCCAAAATAATCAAGGTGTTGAGATGAATAATCCGCAGAATATCGTCAACAATAATCCTG
>CAMYPB010000025.1 GCA_947285985.1 uncultured Holosporaceae bacterium | reverse complement strand
ACATGGCTCCTCGAGACGGACTCGAACCGCCGACCCAGTGATTAACAGTCACTTGCTCTACCGACTGAGCTATCGAGGAATCCTATTCTCAGGATATCATTTTTCAAGCGGATAGTCAAGAAAATTATTATTTTTTTACTCACAAGTTCGAATAAACACAAGAAAAAATTTTACATATTTTTTAGGGTATTTTTATAAAAATACATTAAAATTTTTACTAGTATTTGTTATCAAATTTAATTTTTATTATTGCAATATCAATTAAAATTTGTCAATATATTTATATACTATATATTTTCTACATTTATTTGACATATAAAAAAGAATTTATTGTCTTTTTAAAAAAATTATGTTATCCTGAAATTAGGTTTGTGTTGGATATTGTGCGGTTTGTCCTGTAAGCGTTGGTTTTATTGGGATTGTGATATGAAGGGTAACATACTTGAGGCAATAATTGGAGCCGTCGTTTTGGTCATCGCTTCGTTTTTTATATTCTTTGCATATACGACAAGTGGAAATAAAATTAGTGAGGGCTACGTTTTGAATGCGCTTTTTGATGATGTGGGAAGTTTAGCGGTTGGGGCCGACGTCAAGATAAGCGGAATAAAGATCGGAATCGTTCAATCTTTGATTCTTGATAAGAATTTTCAAGCTCATGCAAAACTTCTGATAAAAAATGGTGTGAAGATCCCGTCAGATAGCGCGGCCAACATTTCGACGGATGGGATTATTGGAAATAAATTTATTGCAATAGTCACGGGTTTTGAAGAAAATATGTTATCAGATGGTGATAATATAGAGATGACGAAATCCGCTGTCAATCTTGAATCCCTCATAGATAAGTTTGTTTTTGGCGCAAAAAAGGAAGATAAATGACGACACATAAACCTGATATAAAAAGTGAAATACTGAGGATACTCGACGAAAAAAAAATGATCGATATAGAAGAGCTTGATACTTCGTCGTTGAATTCGAGAATGTCGGACTACTTGATAATAGCATCCGGGACGTCCTCCGTTCATATGCAGTCTGTCGCTGATTTTTTGTATCGATTTCTAAAATCAGAAATGAGATTGAAAGCTCATATCGAAGGAACCGCGAGAAATGGGTGGATTTTGTTGGCAGTCAAAGGTATAGAGGTTCATTTTTTCAAACCTGAGCTAAGGGAATACTACGACATAAAATCCATATTAACGAATGGATCGCATCCTTCCACATTGGAGGAATTTTATGAGATTAATTGCAAATTTTGAATAAAATTGTTAAAAAAACTCCTCCATAATTTTTCGGAGGAGTTGTGTGTAATTATTCGAGACTCTCATCGTCTTCATAATTCGATTCGTCGACGAGTGAAACAGATGTGACTTTTTCGTTCTCATCGTCCATACGAAGGATTATAACGCCCTGTGCTGCACGACGCGTGACTCTGATATCCTCGACAGAACATCTCATAATCCGCCCATTATTCGTGATGAGCATTATATGATCGTCATAACTCACAGGGAATGACGCGACAACCGGGCCATTCCTATCCGTTATCGAGATATTCGTGAATCCTTTTGTCCCGCGACTTGTTGGTCTATACTCATAGAAGGACGACACTTTTCCAAATCCATTCTCTGTTATTGTGAGGATTAATTTCTCGTTACGAGCGAGTTTCGTCATCTTATCTTCAACCAAGACGCGATTTTCAGAATACTGTTTCTTCGCAGCTTTCCTCAAATTTTCTGCATTTTTTAGATAATTTTCGCGCTCTTCTATATTATCGATGTCCCATTTATCGAGGATCGCCATAGACATAACCTCATCATTTTCCGAGAGTTTTATACCACGGACCCCATGAGATGCCCGACTCGCGAATATTCGAACATCTTCAACAGGAAATCTATTGCAAATCCCTGATTTTGTCGCTATGAAAATATCATTTGAATTTGAGCAGAGAGAAACATTGATCAATTTTTCTCCATCATCAAGATTGATGGCCTTTTTCCCATTGGCCTGTATACTCTCAAAATCCTCACATTTATTTCGACGAATATTTCCGAACGATGTCATGAATACGAGTGTTTTATCATCGAAATTTTCATCATTTTTTATCGTTAGGATAGTCTGTATATTTTCCCCACTTTCGATTGGAAGAATATTGACGAGGGAACGTCCCTTCGATTGAGGAGATGCGAGAGGGAGATTATAGACCTTCATTCTATAAACTTTTCCAACGGATGAAAAGAAGAGTATATCATCATGAGTATTCGCGATATTCACGCTTTGAACGATATCCTCGTCCTTTGTATCCATTCCATTTCGTCCCTTCCCTCCTCTTTTTTGAGTTCTATAACTTGAAAGAGGAACTCTTTTTATATATCCCTCATGAGTGACAGTCACGACCATATCTTCCTTCTGGATTAAATCCTCGTCCTCGACACTCTCAAAAGATTTTTCTATCCGCGTCAATCTCGTTGTATTATACTTCTCCTTGACTTCCAAGAGTTCATTCTTCACGATCTCAATAATTTTCTCTCTCGATGACAATATCGATAACAAATCATTTATTTCATCGACAACACTTTGAAGATCCTCTTTTATTTTGTCTCGTTCAAGACCTGTGAGTCTATGAAGTCTCAAGTCGAGGATTGCGTTCGATTGAATTTCTGTCAGGTGATATTCTGAGCTTTCATCAACATTTTCGTCAACAAGTTTCAATATAGAGACAATATTCTCAGCATTAAAAACTTTCGACATGAGTTTTTCTTTGGCATCATTTCGATCATCTGCATTTCGTATTATTGATATAACCTCATCAATATTCGAAATTGCGAGTGCAAATCCAAGGAGAATATGGGCCCTATCTCGTGCCTTCTTCAAATTGAATTTACTCCTTCTAACAACAATTTCCTCACGAAAATCAACGAAATACTGGAGCATTTCCTCGAGAGACAAACGTCTTGGATGATCATTCACGATCGACAACATATTGTATCCAAAACTCGTTTGGAGGGGAGTATATTTAAAAAGCTGGTTTAATATAACTTCTGCATTTGCGTCTTTTTTCGTCTCAATGACAACGCGAACCCCATCCTTATTCGATTCATCTCGAATATCACTTATCCCTTCAACAACCTTCTCTTTCACGAGTTCCGCGATTTTTTCGACCATCTTGGATTTATTGACTTGATATGGAATCTCACTCACGATTATAGTATCCCTATCGTTATGGCCCTTAACAATCTCCGTCTTCGAACGAATAATAATCGATCCTCGTCCTGTTTTAAATGCGGATTTTATCCCGTTATTTCCAAGAACAATCCCACCCGTTGGAAAATCAGGCCCTGGAATATATTCCATAATCTCATCAAGACTAATATCCGGATTGTCAATAATTGCACAACATGCGTCTATAACCTCTCCTAAATTGTGAGTCGGAATATTTGTTGCCATTCCAACGGCTATCCCGTTCGCTCCATTCACGAGAAGATTTGGAAATCTCGCGGGTAAGACGGAAGGTTCCTCTAGGGATCCATCATAATTCGGGCGAAAATCGACCGTATCATAATCAATATCTGAAACCATCTCGTGGGATATCGCACTCATACGAGCCTCTGTGTAGCGAGGAGCTGCAGCTGAATCCCCGTCCATCGATCCAAAGTTTCCCTGCCCATCAATAAGAGGAACCCTCAAACTAAAATCCTGGGCTAATCGAACCATAGTATCGTATATCGCAGCGTCTCCATGAGGATGATATTTTCCCATAACCTCTCCAACGACCCTCGCAGATTTTCTATAGGGTTTATTGAAATGATTATTCGTTTCATTCATTGCATATATAATACGCCTATGAACAGGTTTCAAACCATCCCGAACATCAGGAAGAGCCCTTGAAATGATGACACTCATCGCATAGTCTAAATAAGACCTCTGCATTTCCTCTTCGATCGGGACAATCGTAATATTTTCTTTTAATTCCATCTAATTTAACAGAAAAAACCAGCTATATATGTTATAGCAGGTTTTTCAAGATTTTTCACTGTCTTAATTGATGAAAATCAATCCCTCACATTCGAATAATCATCCCTATCGAAATTTTATGTGATTTCGGACTAATCTCCGATTTCTTGCACGTTATAGGGAGAGGCATATTTTTTTCATCAAAAACTTTCTTCTTAAAAATATAATTATATTCAAGTGTCACATACGTGTTTGGACTCAAAGCATAATTCAATCCGGCCCCTGCAAAAGGACACATCTTCGTCCTCGAAGACTTTCCATATGGAACTTTCAATCCACCCCTATCAAAACCCTTTATCGAATAATAAGAAAAATTCAGGCCACCAGAAAAATATAATTCAAATGTGTTCGATATAAGAAATCCTATCCTCGATCCTATGTCACCCATAAAAGAACGACGTATGACTATCTTCCCAACATTCACATTCGTATTTGAAGATGATGATGACGATACATTTGGATTGTTATTAACAACAGGCTTCTTGAAACTCGGAGTCATATATATCTCAGACTTCCCAACTTCCATACCCCCTCTCAAAAAAAGTCCCGACATAAAACGAGATCCCATCATAAAATCGTATCCCGCAATAAATCGACCCCCAAATCCATTCTTCTTGACATCATCTCGAACATTCTTCGTCACATCACTCGTATTGTCAAAATAGGCCTCCTCAAAAGATGTATCGAATACATTCATATCGAAAAACCCATCCATCCCAATATACATCCCCCCAGGATGCGCACTCGCGAAAATATCACTACTAAACAAATTATAACAAATTACACCAATTAAAATTTTCCTATTATTCATAATTAATTTTCCTAAAAATTTTTTCACATAATATCAAAAATTTCAGAAATATAAAAGAAAATATTAAATTTTATTATATCATAAAAAAAACACAACATCCCTAGAGATAGGGATGTTGTATCTTCAAAAATATTATACAATGATAATATTAGAATCTGTAGAAAGCACCCAATGTGATCTTGTGAGCTGTTGTCTTGAGTTCTCCCTTGTATCCTTTTTGAACAACAAATTTCGCATCTTCTGTTGAATCTTCAAATTTGATCCTTGAATTAAACAAGTATGCATACGAAAGAGTTGCACCAAAGTTCTCTGCGAAGTTGTATGTTACACCCGCACCAACAAATGGAGCTACCTTTGTTTTTCCTTTGAAAATATTGCTGATTCCATCTGCTAATTGAACTTTCTTTCCATCATTTTCACGACATGAAAGCTTATATCTTGTGACATTCAATCCACCCTTCAAGAACAATTCGCATGCTGGTGTGACCATGATTCCGAATCTTGGTCCAACGTTGAGCTCCCAAGATCTTTGAAGTTGGATATATCCGCTGACAGCATCTTTCTTCATGTTGTCGTTGAAGTATGCCTTTGTTTTTCCTGCGAAATTCCATCCAGCATCCAAATCAATTCCGAGCATCATGTTGCCACCAACCTGCCAGTCGTATCCCGTCAAAATCGATGCACCAAAAGCTGCCTTCGTTATATTGTGGCTGGAACGAATTTTATAATTCCCTGGCTCTTCGCATTTTTCCTTCGCAGCATCAAACGCAGTATTTGCAGCGTCAAAGGCTTCCTGCAAATCCCCTAACTTCTCACCTTGTTTGAGTACAACCATTTTATGATCAGCAGCACCAACAATTATATAATTACCCGTAAAATCTTCATAAGATTTTACGTCTTTAATCTCTGCGTTCCTCGCATTATCATCCTTCGCATACACAGGAACCTCTACTGCTCCAGCAGCATTGTCGAATCCAAACGTTCCTCGTACCTGTGTTCTGTTTTCCTTGGTTATTTCTACAAACGTATCGTCTCCTTTTTTCACATAATGGCCTACCTGGTCTTCCCCAAGTGGATCATTCTGTTTCAATTGAACTTTTGTTTCCGTAGAATTGAGAAAAACAGTACCTCCTGTACTTTTCTGGGTTTCAATTTCGCGTATAGCTTCCACCAATCCATCGCTCAGTTCTTTTGCAGCCGTATTCCTTTTCTGCAAAGCACTCTCATACACTTCTTTAGCTTCAGCATTCGTCACAATTGCATAATTATCTTTAACTTTTGTTTTTCCCATAGTTGCGGACAATTGCAATCCAGCTTTAAATCCACTTGGGCAAGAAACTTCCGCATTTGCGAAGGAGACCAAAACTCCGGCCAAAGCCAAGCTCAAAATTTTCATTGATTTCATTTTCAAATCCTAAAAATAAAAAATCTTATCTTCCTTCACTTTAACATAAAATTTTCAAATACTGACAATTTTGGACACAAAAAAATCGAATTTTTTTAGAGTGTGTTGCTTTTTTGACACTTCATTCATAAATGTCGATATTTCGCAACACATTTTGAAAATGGGACGTATGTTATAGTCCCATCATTTTTAGGAGTATATTTTCGAATGATATTCCCTTATTCTTTGCGATATCTGGAACGAGGGATGTTTTCGTCATACCGGGTTGCGTATTGATCTCGAGGAAGAATACTTCATTTTGATCATATATAAAATCAACTCTTGCGATCCCTTTGCAATAGCATGCTTTATAGACATCCTCGGCCATCCTCATCATTTTATTTTTATGTTCTTCTATCATATCGAAATCTTGAAGATGTCTTGATCCTCCATCCGAATATTTTGCATCGAAGTCGTAGAATTTATTATTATAGACGATCTCAACACTTCCCATCGCATTTCCATCCAAAACGGATACTGTGAATTCTCGTCCTTTTATATATTTTTCGATGATGATCTCATCTCCAAACGTCCAATCCTTATTGATTATATTTTTCATATCATTTTTATCGAAGACGAGGAAAACTCCGACACTCGATCCATTTTCCGTTGGTTTGATGACGAAAGGATACGGGATATCTGGATTATCGAGATCGATATTTTTTAGATTATCCTTATATATACGGACCCCCGGGATTATATTGACACCACACGACTTCACGATCTGTTTTGCGACGAACTTATTGAAACAGATAGACGACGATAGAGTGTTACTATTTGAATATGGAGTTCCAAAGATTTCGAGGACTCCTTGAATAATTCCGTCTTCCCCCCCCGTTCCATGGAGCATATTGAAGATATAATCCGGATTGATTTTATATAATTCGTTCGTTATATACATCAAATCCTTCCTAATATCAATTTCAAAGACATCAAATCCAAGAGATCTCAAACCATCCGCAACATTTTTTCCAGACTGCAACGAAATCTCACGTTCCAAAGACCATCCCCCTTTGAGGACAGCTATCTTTTTTATGATCATATTCCTATCCTTCATCATTTTTCATATATCTAAATATTTTGAACATTATTATGGGATTATAACACAGATATCATCGTATTATGACATTTCAAACACATAAAAAAAGACAATATTTTTAAAACATGTGGTATAACAGACTTGATGTTTTGAAATTTATAAAAGATAGGATTTTATTGAAAATGAACATAATTCTTCATGAAAATGACATTAGTTTGGATTTTATAAAAAATTTAAATTCTGTTGCGATAGACACAGAGACGATGGGTTTGAAACCTCATAGAGACAGACTCTGTCTCATACAACTTTGTGACAGCAATGAGAATTGTCATCTTGTCAAGATGAAGAGATTCGATAGATCCCCAAATTTGAGGAGACTTTTTCTCGATGAAAAGATCCTCAAGATTTTCCATTATGCGAGATTCGATGTCATGATGATATATAAGTATTTGGGAGTTATGACGAAGAATATATATTGCACGAAAATCGCATCAAAACTCTCAAGAACTTACACATCATCCCATAGTCTTCAAAGATTGTGTGAGGAACTCTTGAATGTGAGTATATCGAAGGAACAAACATGCACGGATTGGGGACGCGACAATCTCCTGGAAGAACAAAAAATTTATGCTGCAAATGATGTGTTGTATTTACATAAAATAAAAGACAAACTTGATATAATGTTAAAAAGAGAAGATCGTTTGGATTTAGCACAAAAATGTTTCAATTTTTTGGAGGCTAGAGTTTTGTTTGATCTCATGGCTGGGGAGACATACGATATTTTTGCGCATCATGGAGAATAGTGGATTTATGATAAATTATATAGAAGAGGCCAAACGAGTCATACGTGAAGAATCAGACGCCCTCAAGATTTTATCTGAAAATCTTCCCGAAAATTTTGAGAGTGCTATAGAGACGATATATATGAGTGAGGGGAGACTTGTTGTTGTTGGGATTGGGAAGAGTGGACATATAGGGCGAAAGATATCATCGACTATGTCATCTTTAGGGCAGAAATCTTTTTTCGTACATCCCAGTGAAGCGCATCATGGAGATCTCGGGATGATTGATCCTCGTGATATAATCCTTTTCATATCGTATTCTGGGGAGTCTCAAGAATTATTTCCCGTTATAGAGTATACGAAGAGAATAGGATGCAAAACGATATCAATAACGAAGAATAATGAGTCTAAACTCGCACGGAATACTGATATTATACTTCGTCTTCCTGATATAAAGGAGGCCTGTCCCCTTGGGATCGCTCCAACTGTCTCATCAACGATGACACTTGCTCTTGGAGATGCGATGTCTATATCCCTCCTCTCGAAACGAGGATTCACAAAGGAACAGTTCAAAATGCTCCATCCTGGGGGTCAGATCGGACAAAATCTCATGTTCTCATACGATATTATGCACAAAAATGATGAACTCCCTATCATAAAATCAGGTTCCTCAATGAAAGAGGCCATAATATCAATGACGATGTATAGTCTTGGATGCGTTGGAATCGTTGATCACAACAATAAACTAGACGGAATCATAACAGATGGAGACCTCAGACGAAATATGTCAAACGACCTCCTCACAAAAAAAGTGGACGACATCATGACGAAAAATCCAATATCCATCTCAAAGAATATCCTTGCAAATGAAGTCCTCCACATGATGGAAGAAAAGAAAATAACATGTGTCTTCGTTGTTGATGAAAAAAAACAACCTATAGGTGTCATACACCTCCACGATATCCTTCGGAAAAAAATTATATAAAATTTGTGATGCTAAAAATTTTTGTAAAAAAATAATACCATAGGTTGAATAAAAACTGTTGACATGAACAAAAAACACGTGTAAATTGAATTATGTGATGAAGAGAAAGAAAAAGTGAAATAGAAAGAGAGTTGAAATAAACATACTATAAGTTGAATATTGAGTATTTCAAATGAGATATTCGAGAAAGACAAGACGATAATTATATTCACGATAGTATTTTTCTTCTATCACGTATGTTCTATGAAAAGAGGGATAATTTTTATTGGGAAGTTTAAAGACGACAAAAAATATTTTTAGAATAATCTCCAAAAACTTTCTTAAAATAGAAAAATACACATAAAAACTCTGATTTTCCAATAATATTGTCTCTTTTTTTGTATGGATAGAAGAGCTTCAAGGAAGATCCCCAAAAAACACTGGAAAGTTTATTATATTTTTGATATTTCTTATATCATGGAAGAGATAGAACAAATAAGATTTACGGAAAAGATTTATGGCGATAAAATGTGATTCTAGGCTACAGTCGTTTCAAAACAAGATGAATGCGACGATTGAGAATTTTTCGAAGGAGTTATCTGGGATACGTGCGGGACGTGCGTCGACCGCCCTTCTTGAACCCATAAAAGTTGAGGCATATGGTGGGATGATGCCCATGAATCAGGTTGGAGCGATATCCTCTCCAGATGCTCGCCTATTGGTTGTGAGTGTTTGGGACAAGGGACTCGTCAAGGCAGTTGAGAAGGCCATACGAGATAGTGGAGCGAATTTAAATCCGATTGTTGAGGGTCAAACCATACGTATCCCAATTCCTCCTCTTTCTGAAGAGAGAAGAATGGAACTCTCGAAACTCGCATCAAAATACGCGGAAGATTCGAAGATTGCATCTCGAAATATAAGACGTGATGCGATGGATTTCATAAAGAATCTCGAGAAGAATAGTGAGATAAGTGAGGATGAGATGAGGAAACTCTCGGATAATATCCAAGACCTCACAAACGACACATCCAAGCAGATCGACGCTCTTCTTGAAAAGAAACAAAAGGATATAATGCAAATATAAAATTTTATTGAGAGATGATGATGAGAACACTGTTTCATTTTCCGTTGTGCGGATATTCGAGGGCAATTCGATTTATGTTGTCTGAGAAGAGACTCGATTTCTCACTTGTATACGAATCCCCATGGGACGTCAGTGAGAAACTCCAGGAACTCAATATATCTGGAACCCTCCCCGTTTTATCGGATATCAATGGAACAGTTGTCTATGGAAATTCTGCAATAAGAGAGTATATCGAGGAGTCATACCTCGATATAAATCTCCTAGGAGACGACCCATCAAAACGCGCGGAAGCGAGACGTATTGCAGACTGGTTTGACTTCATATTCTATAATGATGTTTATTTCGATATAATAAATGAAAAAATTCTCAAAAGATTTATGAAAAATGTCGATAAAACTCCAAATCCATCGTGTATACGAAATGCACTTTCAAAGTTGAATATGCATCTAGAATATATTTCCTGGCTCGTTGATAGAAGAAATTGGTTGGCTGGTCAAAATTTCTCGATCGCAGATATATACGCTGCATCCTTCATATCTGTCCTCGATTATTTGGGGTGTGTTCCATGGGAGAAACATGAGATCGCAAAGGGATGGTATGCCAGAATCAAATCACGTCCGAGCTTTAGAACGATCCTGAAGGATAATCTCTCTCAAATCCAACCCTCAAAAGATTATGCCAATCCAGACTGCTAGTTATATCATCAAAATTTCACAAAAAATAGGAGTTCAATACTATAATGTCAAACACAATAGACCTCGTTGTTATATCAAATGAAGAAAAAATCTTCGATGGAAAAGTTTTGAGCCTGAAATTCAATACAAACACAGGTCCCATCATGATCATGAAAAATCACGTGCCATACCTCTCAAAAATCGATACATTCATCGAATATGAAATCACGGAAAATAATAATAATATTGAGACAAATCAACAACATATCGATATATCCTCAGGATTCGTCTATACAAATGGATCCGTCTGCTTTGCAATCGTTGAAAAATAAAAAATTATTGTGAGGAGGAATACACCCTCCTCTTCAATCCTCTTGAATTCTCATAAAAAATGCTGCAAAATTTAAGAAAAGAGAAAATTTTAGAGAATTTTTATGGAAAACAAAAATCAAAACACAGGGAAGATATCCCTTATATTATCGATCGTTGCGATCGTTATTTCTGCGGTCTCCTTCATATCGAAGAAGGGAGCGAAGGATCAGGAGATCAATTCAACATTCGATGAGAGGGTGAAGAGTATTGTGATAGACGCCGTCAAGGAAAATCCTCAGCTCCTCATGAACGCAATGGGAGAAGGAATCGCTCAAAAGCGCGAGGACGCAATGAAACAGATTTCAAAGGACGTCTCCTCAAAGAAGGATAATATCGAGAAACAATGTTTGAAATTTGGAAAACTCGAATCGAGGAATATAATAATCTGCTTCTTTGATCCTCTCTGCAAGCATTGTATGGACTTCCAAAAGAGTATGCTCGATATGATCAAGGAAAAAACAGATATATGCTTCAAAATGATCCCTGTTGGGGTTTTGGGAGAAGATTCTGAGATTATCGCGAAGGTATACCTCTCGATATATTCGAAGAGTCCTGAAAAAGCCCTCGCCTTCATCGAAAAAATATTGAACGACCCTGAAACATTAGACAGAAATAATATAATGAAAATCGTCTCGTCCATCGGACTCAATGCAAAGGAAATCGAAGGTATGACAAAAGATTCCGAGAAAAAACTCGCGGAAAATAATGAACTCTTCCAAGAACTTCGTATACCTGTCGTCCCTGCAATCTTCATAAATAAAGGTTCCAATATCTCAATGTCTCAGGAAACAGATATCGAAAGTATCAAGAGAATCTTCAATATACAACAAGACCAACCATCCCAAAAAACAACAGAAGATAAGTAATATAAAGTTTTAATAAAATAATAAAAAAAACCCAGGTATTCTTTTTTGAAATACCCGGGTTTTTCGTTTTTATTAACGATTTCTTAATATTTATGTGCGTATAATATTTATAGTAGAGAGATTATTTATACTCTATACTTTTTGAAAACTATAGTGATAAATTGGGAGGAGAAAATTTATATGAATAAGAAGAATATGATACTTTTTAGTATATTGGCAGGGATGTTTGTCTCTTGGAATCCAATGGAAGGATTCGCAAATGAACCTGATACGTTGAACGCAAATCTTGTAGATGTTGGTGTTGATAACAATGCACAAGAAATCACAAACTTCAGAATAAGAAGAGGTTTTGATAGATTCAAAAACTATACTAAAGAAACAGCAGGAAGAGCATGGAATTACACTAGGGATGCAGCAGAAAGGGGATGGAATCGCACTAAAGATACAACAAGAAAACTAGGGGAATTTGCGAACAATAAGTTCGAAGATGCGAAAAATGCGGCCAACACATTTTCTCATGATGTGAAAGAAATGGCAAACAAATCCAAGACCAAATCCAAGATACGTAAAGATCTCAAAAATACTCTCGCTGATTTTGATGCTGATAAATATGGTGTAAGAAAATCTTCCGTACTCAATGAAATGGCTGATATGAAGCTGAGTGGAGCCAACAATATATCCATACACAAAATATTGGACAATGACACCTCAATGGGAAGAAATCAATATGATATCCGTCGCGATGTTGTATCAGCTATCAAAAGCGAAGCAAATATAAATGCAGTAAATGAAAAGGGAGAAACTGTTATTCAAAGAGCCATAGATTTAGGTGATCCGAACATCGTGGGATTCCTCCTGGATTTAGGAGTAGATGTCAGTATCCCAACAAGTACTAATGAAAATATCTTCGTTTATGCACTTGAAAAAGGAGATATTAATATAATCCGTTTGTTCGTTGATAAAGGCATAGAGCTTGGCGATGCCAATTTGAACGTGAGATTGGAAAATGGAGAAACTCCTTTGAGACTTGCGATAAAATTGAAAGATGTATTGATCGTCAATTATTTATTTAATAATGGTGCAAATCTTGAAGGATACTCAGATGATGAACACCCTCTTGTTTTGGCATTTGAAGAAGATTATCAAAATTTCAACGTAATTATGTCCATTATGCGGTACAACTTCGAAAATCCTGGATCAAACAAAGGAAATACAATGCGAATTTTCAAGAATATTGATGAAGCTCTTGACAAAACTAATATTAAAGATATGGCGTTGTATGGAATGGTAGCTACGGACTATAATAGGATGAAAAGAAGAATAGAGGAAAATCCTGGCGAATTAGACAGTGCAGAATAAATAATAAAAAAACCCAGGTATTCTTTTTTGAGTACCCGGGTTTTTTGTTTTTTATGGACATACTGATCCACACCATGTTGGAGATTATTCTGTCACAATATCCTCCAACTACGACAGACTGTCACTCTGCGTAATATATT
>CAMYPB010000024.1 GCA_947285985.1 uncultured Holosporaceae bacterium | reverse complement strand
GAACAACAAAGGAAGTCACATTCTTATTTTCAGATATAGAAAAATTTTCGACGATTGCTGAAAATCTTCCAGCTGAATATTTAATTCTTCATCTTTCTGAATATTTCGAAGAATTGACGAAAGAAATTATGAATTGCAATGGAGTTATAGACAAATATATAGGGGATTCTATAATGGCCATGTGGGGAGCTCCAAATTCTGATGACAACCAGGTTATAAACGCGTGTCAGGCCGCACTCAATTGTCAACATAGATTGAAAGAACTTGAAAAAAAATGGGGACCTCTTGGAAAACCTGCTCTTCCAACTCGTATCGGACTTCACACAGGAAAAGTTATAGTTGGAAATATAGGATCGAGTGACCGTATGAATTTCACGTCTATAGGGGATAGTGTGAATATCGCATCCCGTTTGGAAGGAGCAAATAAATTCTATGGGACAAAAATACTCGTCTCCGAAAATATTGAGAGTATTGCGAAAGGAAAATTCTTGTTCCGTGTTATCGATAGGATAGCGGTCAAAGGAAAAGAAAAAGGTATAACAATTTTCGAACCTATAGATTCCATGAACAATATGAATGAGGAAGAATATTATAGTCAGATTCAATTATGTGCGAAATCAACGGAAGCCTTCAAAAAATATCAGGATGGAGATTTCAAGGAAGCCTTACGTCAATATGAAACAATAAAACAATTATTCCCTATTGCTGAGAAATCCGTTGAACCACTCATTAATAGATGTCGACATTTTATCGATAATCCAATCAACGATTGGGATGGCGTTGCTCATTTGAATGCGAAATAAAAAGGAGGTATAGAAAAATGAAAAAGTTATTGGATAGTGGATATACGACGATTTGTACGTCTCTTCTTGCAATTTTTATAGGATTTTATTTCCCGAATATTGGAGTTAAATTCAAGCCATTTAGCGATATATTCCTACACTTGATATCATTATCTGTTATTCCTATTATTTTCAGTTCTGTGACATCATCCATCATAAACTTGATTTCCGACAGATCGCAGGGTATAAAAATTTTACGCGTTATTTATATATTTTTAATCGCCCTCACAATATCTGCGATCATTGGGATTGTGACATGTTTATTATTTAATCCAGGAAAAGACGTTGCGAATTCCAAATTAGTTGCGGATATGATATTCCAAGATATTGGAAAAAATATTCCTATAATGTCGATATTCGATGATTTCACGAATATAAATAAGTTTAGTTTTAGTAATTTCTTGACGACTCTTCTTCCATCGAATCCTTTCGAATCATTTGCGAATGGAAATGTCATACAGATCCTCACAATATCGATAATCGTTGGAGTTGCGTCTGCAGCCCTCGACAAAGAAAAACAAGAATCCATGTTGAAATGTTTATCAATACTCCTTTCATCTTTCAAGAGAGTATTGCAGATTCCAACGAAAATCCTTCCTATCGGAATATTTTTCTTGTTATCGAGTAGTTTATCTGCGATAGGATTGGACGTTTTATTGTCTATGAAGATATTTTGTATAAGTGCAACTGTATGCTTTTTATTTATATATATTATATCGTTATTAATAATGTATTTATATAGTCCTATAGGAATCGTCAAATCGATGTCTGCCTTGAAAGAGGCCATGACTATCGCTTTTTCAACGTGTAGCAATCAGGCAACACTCCCATTCTTGACGAATGCTCTCGTCTCGAGTTTCAATCTTCCGGAAAAAGCCGTGAATTTATGTATTCCTTTGGGAGTCACGATATGTCGTGTGAGTAATGCAGCATATTTCGCATTTGTGACAATTTTTGTCGTTTCTATATATAATGAACCTTTAAGTTCATTTCAATATGTCATGATCGTCTTCAATTCGATCCTCGCGAGTCTTGCATCGTCTGGAGCGTCTGGAATGGTTGCGATCGGAATGGTTTCCATAATCCTAGACCCCCTCAATCTTCCTGTGACCGCGATTCTGATCATACTCGTCGTCGTTGATCCTATCATAAATCCAATACGAACTGTCACATCTCTTATTATGAACGCGTCTCTATCGTGCGCTGTCATAAATAAAAGAAAAAAATAGATAAAATATTATATATTATGGGGAGGACAAAAAAATGCAGATCAAACCTTTCAAACTCATAAGTTTTGATGCACAAAAATGGAATAATCCTATTTTCGCGGAGATGTTCAATACGTCGAACACGAAGGATAAAATAACGCGCGTAACAACTATCATGAATTTTATACAAAATAGTATATCGAATGGTAGTGCGAAAATCGATAGGAATCCAGGATTATACGTTCTTCAAATAAACAATGGTTCAAAAAATATAAAACTTCTCATTGGATCGATAGGGTATGACGAAAAAAATATATTCCTCCCAAATGAAGAAACTCATCCTGAGAAGATCAATAGTTATACATCCCTCTTCAATAAATATAAAATGCAAATAAATCCAGTCTTGACATTTTATAAAGAGAAAATATCTATAGATTCTATAGTTCAAAATACTATGAATTATTCCTCCAAAATAGACACGAAAATTGGGAAATCAAATTATAAGCTTTGGACAATAAAGAATCCTATAGATCTCGACAATATAAAACAGTCTATGGACGAGATCAAGAAGATATATATTGCAGATGGACATCATAGATTCTCTATATTTCAACATATATCAAGAAAAACTCTCTCGAATATAATGATCGCCCTGACGGATAGTCATAACATATGTCTAAAAAGTTGTCACAGAATAATCATCGCGAATATTCCAAATGATTGGAAGGAGAAGATTTCGGATAGTTGTATCGTTCAAAAGGGATATGTTCCCGATTCAATACGTATTATATTCCGCAATGGAGAAGAATACAGTATCAAAATAAAACCCGAAATTTTAGATAGAGGCCCGATAAACAGTCTAATAAATGATATAATCTTTAAGTATTCATTTAATATAAACAATATACCCGATCAGATATTCCCACTCCCTGGGAATATAGATCAATCTAAAACTCGAGAACTATTTGATTTATACGAGGATAGTACTGCGATAGTTTTCATTCCTGATCTCGATGTTTCGGAGTTCTTCACGATCGTTGATAATGGGAACACACTCCCCCCAACATCAACATGGTTTGAACCTAAAATTATAGACGGATTCCTCATGACGCGATTTGGATGTTAGAATATTTTATTAAATTATTAGGTATATTTTTAGACGCAACTTGTATGTCATTTTCAATCTTTGCGAGTTCGTCTTTCTTATCCTTAAAAATATTAAGAAATTTATCACGGAAATCCTTATCGAGACAAGCCCTAGAAATCGAGAGATTATACACCATATTTCTTGTCATAGAATCTATCATCCCGAAAGAAGGAATATTTTTTATAACACCCTTATTTTTGAGATACCCATCAAAATAATCACTCCCGCAAAAATGAAGTTGAAAAACTCTCAGGAGAGATTTTTTTTGTGTATCATTTTCAGGACGTCTATATCCATAAATCACGAGGATTGATATAACAATATCATCATTCAAAAACAAAGGGGCGTCAAAATTTGTCCACGGCCAAAATCCAATATCAAATCTTTCATAAATATATTTCCAAGGATAAAGTCCAACGTCCATCTTCCTTCCATACGCTATATCTCCATGACTTATTATATTCCAAGGTTTTATGTCATATCTATCAACAAGAATCCTCACAATTTCAGAAACTCTCTTTATTTGAGGATATGTGTATAGAACCCAATATCTATCCTCAAGTTTTATAGTATTCTCTTTGATATACCTCTGTTTTTCAGTATTATACTCTAATAATTGTTGTTCATCTATATTATTCAATCCAACCTGCTCTATTCCTATAGATAGATTATTGAGTTTTTCATCATCATTGAAATATGATATTCCCGCATGCCACGCAATTTTGTATGCAGAAACAAAATTCCATGCATTCCCCTTTTGATCAACGAGAAAATGACAACTCACTTTGTGATCATCTTTTTTCCCCGTTAAATATTTGATACACAAATCAACATTTTCCGTTGCTGTGGAGTGTAATATTATATATTTCGGAGATATCAAGTGAACACGATTATCGTGAATAACACTCCTCTTCGAATAATCTATCCCAGAACAAATCATCTCCCTATCTATCCCATCAAAACTCTCTTCATATCTTGAACATCCGGATAATAACAACAATATAATACAAACTATTTGGGATAAATATTTCATAATCTAATAAAATTTATATAAAAAACAGGACAATGATAAGATTTTATCCTGCATTTTATAAAAAATCAAATTATAATTATCTTGTTTTTGTGCTAAGAACATTGGAAATTTTATCGAACATTATTGCCAATGCTCCATTTCCCGCAACATTACACGATGTTATTATAGGATCAAATAAAACGTAAATCGCTGTGATTAATCCGAGCATATCAGAAGTAAAACCTAAATAATTCTGAAGTATAGGAATCATAACGAGGATCCCTCCTCCTGGAACGGCCGCAACCGCGAATTTTGCGAGGACAAAATGTATAGAAAACAATAAATATTTCGAAATAGAAGGTATTTCCATCCCAAATGAAAACATAATAATCAACGAAACCATCGGAATAAAAAAACAATCCCCAACAAGATGAATATTGACACTCGCAGGAACAATAATACTTGCATTCCTCTCATCAATCGAATTCTTTTCAGCCGCACAAATCGATAAAGGAAGGGCCGCAGCACTCGACATAGATCCAAACCCCGTAATAATCGCAGGTATAACATTCTTGATATACCTTATAAATCTCTCTGCATTAAATCCAGAAAGAATAAAATATTGTATACACACAGCACTATACGACGATATAATGAACACTATCAAAACAGGAAAATATTTCGAACATATCGTCGATAACATTCCATCATGCTCCAACTTCAAAGATGTCCCCATAATAAATAATGGCATACAAGGAATGAGAATTTTAAAGAAATACTTAGTAAATTTATCGAAAATACTAGACAATTTTTCCGCATATCTGTTCTTGAAAAAACTCGATGTTATCCCGAGGACAACCCCAGATATCAAAGCGACGTCATTCGAAAATATACGCTCCAAATGAAATTCGAAAAATGGATTCAATTTATCTAAATTATCAGAAAAATTGTTTATACCTTCAATAACCCCAGATTTCATGAATAATAAACTCGCAACATACGTCAATAACGTATTCATAAAATTCGAACAACAAATCAGAGGTATGATGATCAATATAAATTTCAAAGCCCTCGTTCCAATCCGAAACATCGAACTAAAAACCAATGCGAAAATAACAAATGGTAAGGAGAAGATTAAAATTTCTTTTATCAACAAACTCATAGCATAAAAAAACGACTTCACACTATAAGGAACAATTCTCCCAAAACAAAGCGAAAAAATAAGTGCACTCAAAAATATGAGTGGCATTAAAAAATTTTTTAAATTGACAGACATAATCAACACCACATTGCAAAAAATTTTATACAAAAACGTCGTAAAAAAAGAAAAACCTAAACTATCGTTGTTCGATCGAAGACAGACACAACAATCCTGTTTTCTTCCTTTATCCTCGTTATTCTATAAAAAAAATGCACGATATTAATTATTCCCCACACAAAAAGAAAAAGAGCAATACTCCACAAAAATAAAGCACTGCCCACAAAAAAGAGAAAATTATCTCTTTGAGAATTGGAAACGACGACGAGCCTTCCGTCTACCGTATTTCTTACGCTCAACAATCCTTGAATCTCTCGTCAGGAATCCACCCTTCTTCAAAATAGGGTGTAGATCAGGCTCAAACAAAACCAAAGCCTTGCTAATCCCATGGCGTACGGCTCCTGCTTGTCCCGACAATCCGCCTCCAACCACCGTGCAATAGACATCATATTGATTCTCGCGTCCTGCACAAGAAAAAGGCTGATCAATGAGCATCCGCAAAACAGGTCTTGCGAAATATTTCTCTTGATCCTTCCCATTCACCATAATCTTCCCAGATCCAGGCTTGATCCAAACCCTCGCTATGGAACTCTTCCTCTTCCCAGTCGCATAAGATCTCCCCTGTGCATCTAACTTCTGCTCTCTTTTTGGAGCACAACTAGAAACAACATTTGAATCTGATGAGACCTGCTCTAAAACACTGTTCTCCATTATGCCTCGACTCTCCGTTTATTTTTATTATTTAACAAAGAAACATCTAAAATTTCTGGCTTTTGGGCCTCATGTGGATGTTCACTCCCTTTGTATACCCTGAGCTTTGACATTATATCACTACGAAGCGGGCCCTTGGACATCATCCTGCGCACGGCCTTCTCAATGACTTTATCTGGCAAAGGTTCGGACAAAAGATCTCTCATGCTGCGTTTCTTGATTCCACCTGGATATCCCGTATGCCAATAATGAAACTTATCATCCAATTTATTTCCAGTCAAACGAACCTTATCGGCATTCACAACAATAACATTATCTCCACAATCAACATGAGGAGTGAAATAAGGCTTGTTCTTTCCACGCAGTATATTAGCAATAATAACAGCCAGCCTGCCTAAAACGACACCCTCTGCATCTATTAGTATCCACTTTCTTTGAACATCAGAGGTCCTGATAAAGGACGTACTCATATCCTATCCTACAAAACAAAAATACTATATCAGTCTATTAAATAAATAGAAAAAAATCAAGAAAGAAGTTTCTTGCCCATAAATTTCTAAAAAATTATACATCACCCTGCCCCATTGAATTCAACATATATCAACATAACATTTCAGAAAATAATTATTTTTGTGTACGAAATGTTATAAAATTTAAAAATTATGTTATATTATATCACATGTATTATTTTTTGAGGTTTCATTCAAAATGAATAAAATTTTATTAAAAACTGTTATTGGAATATGTATGTTTGTTATTCCATCAACATCACACTCTGCAAGTCTTGTCATTGGAGAGACGACTTATAAACCTGTATACCAGACATTTGCTGGAGAAAAATTGTTTCAATACTGGTCGAAAGATGACTGGTCGAAAGATGGGCGTACTTTTGAATCGGATAGACTTTCTATAAGTGGACTTAATCGACATCTCGAAGAAATATATCTCTCAGAAAATCAGTCTGAAATTCTAAAGGAGATCACAAGGCTCATTATTGCGCAGGAAGGATATAATTCTGAGGATAACAAAGATTTTCATTTTATAGACAGAATAAATTATGAATTTATGTCGAACCCACGCAGAAATATCAAAAAGGGTGGAGTTTTTCAAAATAATGGTGTTATAAAAGATATTTTATACTCAAATTATAATGATATTTCCGGATTACACGCGATGACAGAACATATGTTTGATCATGGACATTTCGGAAATTTCAATCCTTGCGTGACATATACTCCTCGTTATTTTATTGATAAGATTACAAAAAAACCTGTGACATCAAAACCGAAATTTTTTTCTGGGGGATTATATTCATTATCATTCTTAACAACCCCAAAAATACACGACAGATGTATAAAACAGGTTATTCAAGACAAATCTATAGGACGAAGTGCATATAAGGAGGGTTTCGCTGTTGATCCAATGGATTACACACGTATTGAAATTGATAAAAAAAATCAACCATGTCTTAGAGATGCGGCATACCAATTGGTTAATAAGATCTTGACATCAAACAATATAAAAGATGTGACACATCCTATAATCTCTGATAATCCTCAAAATCCGGAAGAGCAGTCCATAAGTTTTTCATTTAAATTTTGTGATAAAAACAAGATAGATGGAATCTCACGAAAACAGAGTAAGACGAAGGAACCTTGTTTTGGATTGGCCTCAAAATTTGATGAGGATGGAAATGTTGTTGCTTTCATAGACGAAAACACAAAAAAAATCGAAAAATGGGATGTTCTCTCAAATTATGTGATGCTTCATGTCGGAGTTTTGAAAGGAAGAATTTATTGTATAAATATGTTCCCAGTTTCGAACAGTTTTGCACCAAATAGAATCATCCAACAAAACGCTATAATAAAATAAATTATTATTTATAGACACACAATATCCCTTTTATAAATTATTATGATATATATAGGGATATGTGTTGCGTTTAAAAATACATATCTTTAAAAATCTTTATGTCACAAACAATCTGATATACAATGTCAGGTATATTGAATAGAAATAGGAAAAAGTTATGAAGAATAAGCATAAAAATTTAGGATACATTTTTATGTGTGGAATTTTACTCGCTGGATGTTCGCATGATTTTGATGTGACGACTCTTGAAAATAAGCAGGCCGATGAAATTTTCGCACTCGCCAATAAAAAAAAAAAAAAAAAAAATTATAAGGATGCCATAACAATATACGAGGAACTCGAAAAATTGTATCCATATTCGAGACATATAGCGTCCGCTCGTTTGAAGGAAGGTATCTGTAATTATAAATTGAAGAAGTATGATGAAGCGACCTCATCCTTCGAGATTTTCGTGAAAACTCATCCAACTCATGAGGAAGTTCCGTATGCCCTCTATATGCTCGGAGTCATACATTTCGAACAGATGCCTATCGTTGAACGAGATCAAGACGTGAGTTTGAAGGCATTGACATACTTTCGAGAATTAGTTGGAAGATATCCATCCAATAATTATGCGAAGGAATCCGAAAAATTTATAAACGCTCTCCTCGAACAATTGGCCGCGAGAGAAGTTTATGTCGCGAGATTCTATCAATCAAGACACAATTTCGCAGCTGCAATAAATCGTTTGAACACGGTCGTGTATTATTATGGAAACACGAAACATCTTCCAGAAGCATTCCATAGATTGACGGAATGTTATATAACACTGGGACTCTTCGATGAAGCAGAAAAAACAACGAATGTGTTGAAGAAAAAGTTCAAAGATTCAGAATGGACTCAAAGATCTATCAATATTCTGAATAAATATGGGAAGAAGAGATAAGTCATGATAATATACGGAACACACACATGTTTAAATGCTGCAGAATCGAATAATACAAAAATTCTAAGGGTATACATCCAAAAAGGAAAACAAAAACCCGAATGGATTTCTCATATACAGAATAAAAAGATTGTTTATGTCGATGAATCGGAATTGAATAGAATTCTTCCAAAAGATGCAGTTCATCAAGGTATCGCAATGGAGATAGATATATCAGATATATATAAGGACATATCTGAACTCAAAGATACTCCAAAAAATTGTGTCATCGCGATATTAGACGGTGTGACAGACCCTCATAATTTCGGGGCCATAATTCGAACGGCTGCGGCCTTTGGAATACACGGAATAATTATATCTGATAAATCATCGTGTAAAATAACGGGAACAGCCGCGAAATCTGCGTCTGGAGGACTCAACCATGTTTCTATATATATCGTCAAAAATTTATCTCAAACTATAGAAAAAATTCAGGAATATGGATTTTGGGTCGCATCGTTTTGTGAGAGAGGGGACAAATTCCTTCATGAAATAAATTTGAGTGGAAAAACGTGCCTGATATTTGGAGCGGAGGGAGATGGAATAAGGAGATTACAAAAAGAAAAATCTGATTTTATCGTCAAACTTCCAACGAATCCAAATTTTCCAACTCTCAATGTTTCAAATGCAGCGGCCGTCGCATTCTATGAATCCGCAAAACAAAATAACTTTTTTAAATAAATATAATATGGGGATACTACAATTTACGTATCTCTATATTTATTATATTAAATTGACTTTTATTCTACAATATAATATAATGGACACATGGTGTAGGTTTATTTGTATTAGGTAGAAGATATTTTTGAATATAAACAATATTCCGGTGGGTTGTTGTTTTATTTTGATGATCATGAACGTGATTTCATTGTAAAAAACGTTGTAGCAATGTTTTTAAATTGTGATATCATTTCTATGGATCGTTTGATATGAGTTGTATGTCATGGAGTTATGTTTGATACTCCGGATTTTATTTGGCTGATGTTTGGAGGTTAGTTTTTTGAAAAAATAAAAATTATCGATAAATTTTTCTTGCCATATGAGTAGTATTTCCTGGTATCATTCGTATTATGAGTTTAAACAGTGTTTTAATGGTAGTTGTTTTTTAAAAGGTTATAAGAGAGAAACAAAGTTATGAATATTCAAAATGAAAATTCTACGACCCCTTCCAGACCGACAAGTCCTCTTGTTAGTTTTATGCCTCCCAAACCTGTTGTTTTGGTTGGACTCATGGGGTGTGGAAAGACGAGTATAGGGAAAAGATTGGCCAAAAGATTTGATCTTCCGTTTTGCGATTCTGACCAGGAAGTTGAATTGGCCGCGGGATGTCCTATAGGAGAAATTGAGTCGGTTTTTGGAGAGGGGTCCCTTGAAAATGGGGAGTATAAGGTTATTTCAAGATTGTTGAGTGCCCCTGTTCAAGTTATTGCGACGGGATGTCTTTCGTTTACGTATGAAAAGACGAGAAAACTCATCCTCGAGAACTCTATATCTGTCTGGTTGCGTGCGGATCTTCAGACACTTCTCGCTCGTGTCACGGGACGAAAGGATAGACCTCTCCTCGAAGCTGGGAGAGAAGAAGAGATCTTGACCAACCTAATGGCTGAACATTATCCTTTGTTTGAAGAATCGAATATATGTGTTCAAACATATGATGAACCTGCAAATATTACGGTTGATCGCGTGATTATTGCGATCAGTGACTTTATAAAGCAGAATTATCCTGACTATCATGTATTGAAATCTGTATAATTATCGTCGTATGCCATCATTTGAGATAGAGAGATTAATAAATATTATAAGCAGACTGCCTGGTATGGGATCGCGTTCTGCTTATAGAATTGTTGTCCACCTATTAAAAAGAAAGCATTCTGTTATGGAAAACCTCATTAAATCACTGTCTGAAACTTATAATTCGGCTGTTTTGTGCCCTGTGTGTAACAATATAGATACGTCGTCTCCATGTCATATATGTTCGAATTTGAAGAGAGATCATTCGACTATATGTGTTGTGTCGGATATATCTGACCTTTGGTCTATAGAACGTGCGGGATTTTATAGTGGGGTTTATCATGTCCTGGGAGGAAAATTGTCAGCGATCGACGGGGTCAAACCTTCTGATTTGTCTATGGATAAACTCATTGAAAGGATAAAATTAAACAAAGATATATCGGAAATTATTATCGCGATGAGTGCAGATATTGACGGACAAACAACTATGCTCTTTGTGAACGAACAGTTGAAAGATATGGGAATAAAAATAACTGTTTTATCTCAGGGTATGCCGATTGGTGGAGAGCTCGATTATTTAGATGACGGAACTATAATAACTGCGTTTAACCAAAGAAGAAAATTTAATTAAAATATAAAAAAGGATTTATTTATGAAATTCTTAGATGAAGCCAAGATATATTTGAAGGCGGGAGATGGAGGAGATGGATGTGTCAGTTTTAGACGAGAGAAATTCATAGAATTTGGGGGACCAGATGGAGGAATGGGAGGACGAGGAGGATCGATTTATGCCTTGGCTGTCAAAAACGTCAATACTCTCATTGATTATCGGTATCAACAACATTTTAAAGCGAAAAAAGGAGGAAATGGATCTGGACAAAATAAAACGGGACGTTCATCTGATGACATTATATTGAAAGTTCCAGTTGGCACTCAAATATTAGACGATGATAAAGTTACGGAAATTGCAGACTTAACGGAAGAAGGTCAGAAAGTTTTATTAGTACAGGGAGGATCGGGAGGCCTTGGAAATTCTTATTTTAAAACGTCCATAACACAAGCTCCAAGAAAGTTTACACCTGGAGAAAAAGGAGAGGAACGTTGGATTTGGTTAAAATTGAAATTAATCGCGGATATAGGATTAGTTGGGCTTCCAAATGCAGGAAAATCAACATTTATATCGTCCGTAACGAACGTTTGTCCAAAAATCGCGGATTATCCTTTCACAACATTGAAACCGCAACTCGGAGTTGTCCGGGTATTTGATAAAGAAATCGTCATTGCGGATATCCCTGGAATCATTGAAGATGCACACCTTGGAAAAGGACTTGGAGACAAATTCCTAGCACATGTCGAAAGATGTTCTGTATTGATCCATTTGGTTGATATTTCTTCTGAAGATCCAATCTCATCATATGAAAAAATTCGTCATGAATTAAATATGTATGAGAAAACTATGTATGACAAGCCCGAGATTATAGTATTAAATAAAATTGATTCTATAGATGAAAACGAGTGTCTTAAAATAAAAAATATGTTTGAGAACAAGACGAAAAAAAATGTATTCTTGACATCTGCTATCTCGAAACAAGGTTGCATTGATGTTGTGAATTTTGCATCAGGCTTTATTATAAAAAATAGTCAAGACGAATGGTAAAAACAAAAGATTATCCCTAAAAAATGGATAATGGGATAATCTTATTATATGAGAAAATATCGTTATTAACTTAATGTCCCCGTTGCTCCAGAATAATCAAATACATAAACTTGTTGTCCCGCTTCACTATTTTTATCACCTTGTTTGAAATCTTTTATTGCCCATGTTAATTTCACGAATGAAAACGCGAAAACTGTAAAATCACCATGACCGAAAGGCTCTAAATATGTGACAAGACAATCCTCAAAACAACGAGTTTCTGTCACAACAGGTTTTGTATTCGCGTGATCTGCTCCAATATAAGCCAAATGAAATACTGTTATCTTATCAATAACATTCGTGTGTAATCTACTCATTAAAAATACACTTGCGCGACACTTTGGAATAATACACCACGCAGGTGTTGCGCTCGTCGCCCCACTCCTGTGTAAATTTTGAGTACGTAATCCAAGGGTTGGAGTTTGAAATGCACACTTCATATCATAAAGATATATTGCATTGTCTAAGACGGCCTTTCCCGCAGATCCACTCATATTGTCATCTGCAGCCGTAATTTTATTCTCAGAATCAAAATCCTTACCAAATGAAATCATCATATTTGGAGTAATGGATCCCTCTATGAATTTTTCCTGAACATTGCGTAAATCCAACGGGGAAAATCCTTGAGAAACTCCATCTCCAACTGCCCCAACATTATATCCAGATCCCATTCTTATAGACATTATTTTTTCTCATATAAAAATCTTTTTCCACTTATATATGGTATTACAAAATAGTTAAAATTTTATTAATTTTTCTCAAATTAATGACAATTTATCCATTTTTTTCCAAAGCAATGTATTTTATGAATAATTTTCAAGAATTTCACAGATATATACATATATTTATTTTAAAAATATTATAGAATTTTATATAATATCAGTATTAAATGTGAAAAAAATGGATTATATAGTTGATTTTTTCACAAAATTCAATTATTATGCGAGTATACACAATATTTTTCAACCAATAATTTGTATATCCATTAGGGACAAATGCGATAAGTTTACGTACAATATTAGAAAAATTGATGCAAATTGCTAATATGATAAGATAAGGAGAAATTTGATGACAGATATTTCAAAATTAGAAATCATGAGCTCTCAGAATTCAGAAAATAAAAT
>CAMYPB010000023.1 GCA_947285985.1 uncultured Holosporaceae bacterium | reverse complement strand
ATTTTCATAGAGATTCGATCCCTTTGTTTCTGACAATTTTATGATATCCTCAACGAGAATCTTTGGAATAGCATGGATCGCAACGCCCGTATGAGTCAAACCCAAGGGATTTGGAACATCATTCAAATCGGACATTGTTCGTATACCAAACCCTATGATCCCATCACACGCATAATTCAATACACTACAATTCGGAATATTCACGGATCTATAATGTGAATATTTTGGATAACAAGGATTTTCCCACCTCAAATATGGAATACGACTCCCTCCATCAGACGTCGCGTGAATATTCATTATGCTCATCAAACTAGATAAAGTATACATCATCACTTTACATATTTTTTTCATAAAAACTCCCCATTACAACAAAAGTATGACTACTCTCTACTTTTATTATACCATATTTTATGATATCTATACTTGAAATATACACAAAAATTATTCGACAACATAATAAATGATTTTTTTGTGTTATGTTTTGGTTTTTTCATTGACAAAAATTTTGAATATGGTATTATGGAAAAAGATGCTTGTTGTATCTATCTTTCATTCATAGAATGTTTCTTCTTAGAATAGTTGTGTCGAAATTTATGGATATTTGATGCGTTGCATTTTATTCGTGTTTTCGATTTATATTATACCACAATATTCTATTGATTTCACAATGATGAAATAATTAATTGTTATTATCGCAAAAATTTTGTATGATAATGCGTAGGATGTTTTTGTTGTATCAAAAATATTTCGCTGTTTTGAGAAGACTGATATTGATGAAAGTTTAGATATTTGATACTCTGAATTTACGGTATTAATATTTGTTTTAGAACGTGGACGTGGTGGAAATGGTAGACACGCAAGATTTAGGTTCTTGTGATTCAAAATCGTGGGGGTTCAAGTCCCCCCGTCCGCACCATTGTTTTTTTTAGATCAAAATAGGAAAAGGAGTTTTTTGATATGAATTTTGCAAACATCAAATCTTTAGATATGAAACATGAGTATAAAATAACAATATCTCCAGATGATATTGAAAGTCAGATTATGAAGGTTGTTGAAGAAAGAGCAAAAACCTTCAGATTACCAGGTTTTAGAAAGGGTCATGTTCCTTTGAATATCGTCCGTCAAAATATAGAGAATCAGATCTTGATGGATGTTATAAATGATATAATCCAAAATGCATCAAATGAGATTATTAAAAGTCTTGGAAATGTTGAGATTGCTTCTAAACCAGTATATAAAATCGAATCACCTTTCGAAAAAGGGAAGGATCTCATTGTCTCATTGAATATCGAAACAACTCCTGTTTTTGAATTAAAAGATTTCAATATAGAGCTCAAAAAAGCTGTCCCAAACATAACGGATGAAGAAATCGAAAAAACGAAGAAAGATATTATGACGAATCGTCCTATCTTTGAGAAGGCTGAAAAAGAATATAGCATTTCAAATGGGGATAAGGTTTCATACCACGCAGAATGTTTCGTGAATGGAGTTTTGAGTAAGAAGAAGAGTTTCGATAATGTTATTATTATCCCAGAGACGATTGCGGACGATGCAGAATTCTTAAAAGGATTCATTGGGAAGAAAATAACGGAGAGCTTCGATTTCACTCCTGCAACCGATAAATCTTTATCGTATAAAATAAATATTAAATCGATTCAAAAAGTGATCAAAGGATTGTCGTTTGAGCAATATTCTGAAAAAGCAGGATTTAAAACTCCAGCTGATTTAGAAAATATTATTAAATCGGGATTGGAGAATGACTTTAATAATGCTGCATTCTTATATCATAAGCATCAAATTCTCGAATATTTAACGAGTAACTACAATTTCGAACTTCCTGAATCTGTTGTTGAGAGTGAAACTAAGAATGTCATCCATTCCATACGTCGTGAGATTGAGGATGAAAAGAGACGAGGAACTGCAAAACCTGAAGATCTCAATAAAACGGATGAAGATCTCGCAAAGGAATATGCAGATGTCACGAAGAAGAGAGTATTGCTTGGGTATATCTTGAATAGATATGCAAAAGAAAATAATATAACCGCTTCAGAAGACGATTTGAAGAAAGTCATTATTTCAGAGGCCCAAAGAGATCCAGTGAACGCAAATAGAATAATCGAATTCTATACGAGTAATCGCGATGCTGTTGCATATAAACGTGCGGAGATTATCGAGAGAAAAGTTATAGAGTTTTTAATCTCTAAGGCAAAATCCGTTGAGGAAAAAATGACGGGTGAGCAGATCAAAGAAATCGTCAATAAAATCCTAGAAGAAGATGATGATGAAAACAAATAAAAATCAACATACAATAGGAGAAAATTTATGACAAATTTCGTTCCAATCGTCGTCGAACAAACGAGTCGAGGGGAGAGATCATATGATATATATTCAAGACTCCTCAAAGAAAGAATCATATTTTTGACGGGACAAATACACGATGATATGGCCTCTTTGATTTGTGCGCAGATTTTGTTTTTGGAGTCTGAAGATTCAACGAAAGATATCAATATGTATATAAACTCTCCTGGGGGAGTTGTGACATCTGCCCTGTCTATCCTTGATACTATGAATTATGTCAAATGCGATGTTTCGACGTTATGTATAGGACAGGCCTGTTCTGCGGGTTCATTGTTGTTGAGTTCTGGAACGAAGGGAAAAAGATTTTCTCTTCCAAATTCCAGGATTATGATTCATCAACCTTCAGGAGGAGTTCAAGGTCAGACGACAGACATGGAAATACACGTCAAAGAAATATTAAACTTGAAACATAGATTGAATTGTATATACTCTCAAAATACAGGACAACCTATCGAAAAGATTGAAAGTGCTATGGAACGCGATAATTTCATGAGCGCATCTCAGGCCCTTGATTTTGGATTGATAGATAAAGTCATTGTTAATAGATAATTTTTTTCGAATCTGTTAACTAATTTTTAGAAGTTTTTATGGCATACTATATATGTAGTGTGCCAGATTTTATGATTTGTGAGTTGGTTTTTTATGTCTAATAATTCTGATAAAAATAACAAGGAAGAGATATTGTATTGTTCATTTTGCGGGAAATCCCAAAATGAAGTTAAAAAATTGATAGCAGGAGTCTCAGCTTTTATATGTGATGAATGTATATCGCTTTGTTCTGATGTCATAAAAAGAGAGGAACTTGAAGCAATGAGATCGCATTCTGGTTCTTCATTTCCAACTCCACAAGAAATATACAATAAATTGAATGAACATGTTATAGGACAGGAAAACGCGAAGAAAACACTATCTGTTGCCGTCTATAATCATTATAAGATATTGAATTATAAATCTACGGAATATCCTGATGTTGAAATCTCGAAATCGAATGTTTTGTTGATAGGACCAACAGGATCAGGAAAAACTTTATTGGCACGCAGTCTTGCGAATATTATAGACGTTCCATTTGCTATAGCTGATGCGACATCTTTGACGGAAGCTGGATATGTTGGGGAAGATGTTGAAACAATTATATTAAAATTGTTGCAGGCTGCAGATTATGATGTTGAAAAGGCACAGCGTGGAATAGTCTATATTGATGAGGTTGATAAAATAACGAGGAAATCTGAGAATCCTTCGATAACTCGTGATGTCTCAGGGGAAGGTGTTCAACAAGCTCTTTTGAAAATTATTGAGGGAACGATCGCGTTTGTTCCTCCTCAAGGCGGGAGGAAACATCCTCAACAAGAATTCCTCCAGGTTGATACGACGAATATATTGTTTATTTGTGGGGGAGCGTTCTGCGGACTTGAAAAAATTATTGCAAATCGTGGGAAAAAATCGGGTATCGGATTTGAAGCAGACATAAAAAAGGATGACAATAAATCGGCGGGTGATTTATTTAAGGGTGTTCAAACGGAAGATCTCTTTAAATTTGGACTTATTCCAGAATTCGTTGGGAGACTCCCTGTTATAACGACACTCAGCGACCTCGATGAAGACGATCTCATCCGCGTTCTAACGGAACCGAAAGACGCCATAATAAAACAATATTCAAGTCTTCTCGATATGAATGGAGTTAAACTAACATTCACGGAAAACGGGTTGAAAGAGATCGTTAGAAAAGCGATGTCCAAGAAGACGGGTGCAAGAGGACTCCGCTCGATAATCGAAAAATTGTTGCTCGATACAATGTTCGAAATTCCGAGTGATCCAAACGCAAAGGAAATTGTCGTTGATGAGGATGTCGTTTTAGGAAATAAAAATCCTATTGTAATCCGTAATTAAACGATGATTTTTTGTTATGGTATTAATGTACCTAAAATGCAACATGATTTTTTTCGTTTTGAAAACTTCGTGAATTTATGTGGAATTTTTTAGTGTGATTATGTCAGTATGGAATTATGTGGTTATGATTGGGTGAGAATATGAAAAATTTAAGACTAATTGGATTGCTCTCAATCTGTTCTTTCGTGGGATTTGGATCTTCATCGTCGTCTTATGCAAATGATGATGGGTCGTCTTCTTTTTCTCAGACTTCTTTCTCGGGATTTTATAGTGGACTCGATATTGGGGGAGACTATATGAAAGGGAAATTTAGAGACAAATTGAACGACAAGGATGTCTCGAAGAGAAAATTTGGACTTGATACGGACCTTTTTGCGGGATATAACTTCCAAATCGAGAAACTCATATTGGGATTGGAAGCAGAAGTTGGAATGGGCTTTTCAAAAGTGAAAAAGTCTTTGAACAATAATGATGTCTCTATCAAGAGGAATTATAGTTTTGGATTCTCTCCAAAGATTGGGTATGAGGTATTCTCAGGATTTGCTGCATACTTTTTGACGGGAATGGACTACTCAAAATTCAAGATGAAGACACTCGATAGTTTATCAAGGAAAAAAGGGAAATCTATTATACGTGTCGCTCTTGGAGTTGAGAAGAATTTTGATTCCTCACTCTTCGTTAGGGCGGAAGTTGGAAAGGGATTCAGTAAGAAGATCCTTGATGACAATAATGTGAAAATAAATTCGAATTCACTTAGAGTGAAGATTGGTGGTGGATATAGATTCTAAAATCAAAAGAGAATTTATTTAAAATGCCAATGAAATGTGTAACGGGCGGGATGTGTGTGTGTTCCTTTGGGATGTCTCCTATGCCCGTTAAATTTTTACCAATCGATAGAGTTTTGGCATCAAATCTTCCGATGGGAAATATTATGGGATTCGCTCCGATGATCAATATTTCTCCCTTTGCAATGTGCACGAGTCTCGCAAATCCAACGGTTTTGGCTGCAACAACCGCGGCTTTTGGAGTTTTGACTCCTATGCCTTGTATTCCAATGACTGTCAGTCCATGGATTCCCTCATCTCCAAATGTTTTGTGTGGAAATTTTCCAGCCTTAAATATGGGGGATAAATGTATGTGTATGTGGGGGGGAGTTATAAATATAATATCTCCAGGACAATTCACTGTCATCTAAGATGATATTTTAAAACATAAAATAATCTGTGATAAATTAGTCAGAATTTTTATGGAGTCATTTGATATGTTGAATATATCAGTTGAGGTTTTCCTCATCCTCTTGTACCATAAATATTAGATATTATATAGATTTGTTTAAAAATTTGTGCAATGTTAAAGTCTTTTAGAAATGCATCTCAAAGTTGGATTATAAAAATCATTTTTGGGATGATTATATTCAGTTTTTGTTTGTGGGGAATTGGGGATATAATAAAAAATTATTCTGCTTCTAAATCGGTTATATCCGTCAATAAGGCATCTATATCATCTGAATTCTTCGCGAGGGAATATAATCAAGAAAAAAATAGGATTAGAAACTCGGGACAAAAACCTCTCTCCGATGAAGAGATGAAAAAAATTGATGTCAAGAATATTGTTATTGATAAACTTTTGAATGAATCAATTTTGGAACAGGCTTTTGAAAGTTATAAGATCGTCGTTCCAAAAAAGAGTTTATCTCAAATCATCGAGTCCATCCCCGAATTTCAAACAGATGGTACGTTCAATCCGGATATATACGCGAAATTTATCCAAAGATCAGGATTGAGTGAGGCTGGATTTATAGATAATATACGTAAAAATTTATCGAAACAACAATTGATTCATCCTCTTGCATCTGGGTATATCCTTCCGAAATTCATTAAGGATATGATAATCGATGATTTCAACGATCCAAGGGATATTGTCATAAGCGAGATAAAAATCGATGACATGAAACTTGATGAAGAAATCATAGAGGACGATATCAAGGAATATTTCAATACGAATCCTGAAAAGTATAAGATTCCAGAAAATAGGAATGTCTCAATCTTAATGATCGACTACACGAAATTAGGAGAAAATCTCAATATAACTGATGAGGAAATCGATCAGTATTACAATGAGAACAAAGAATCATATGAACCTCAAGAATTCAGGGATTTCGAGAGATATTCTTTCGATGATCCAGAATCCGCGAATAAAGCCCTGAGTCTACTCGTTAGAGGATCGGATTCAAAACAGATCGTTAAAAAATTCATGGCATCATACGAAGAAATAAATATGATGGATAAATCGAATTTCCCAGATGGACTTGGAGACGAATTGTTTAAAATTAAAAATAATGGATATTCCAAGGTCTATAATATAAGTGGAAAATACTATATATATAAAGTAATCAAAATCGAACATTCCGAAAAGAAGAGTATAAAAGAAATAAGATCTGAAATAAAGGGGGAACTTATCAATGAAAAAATGAATTCCCCAGAATTCACGAATAAAGTTCGAGAATTAAACAATCAGATAGACGATCTCTTGGGATCCGGGAAAAACGTTGATGAAGTCTCAAAAATAACGAAGATGTCCGTCGTGAAATTGAATGGCCTCACAAAAAATGATACAGAACAAAAACAGATTAAAAAAATAATAGAGGACGACGCGACACGTGATGAAGTTTTGAATTCAATCTTCCAAACCGATGAAAATCAGGCTGGAAACCTCATAGAATCCAGAGAAAATGACACAAAATCGTATGTCGTTTTCATCGATAAAATCAATAAAGAATCTATGCCAAAATATGAAGATATCAAAGATAAAGTCAAAAAAGATGTTATCGACGAACAAAAAAATAAAATTGCTCGTGAAAAGATATCGAAGATTATTGATGAGAGTAAGAACACGGCGAAAGATATCTCAAATATGAAGGGATCAAAATTATTCAGGATCTCAAAGAAGGATCTCATATTCTATGCCCACGAAAAAAATAATAAAGAGATCTCCAGAATCCTTGAGTCTATCCCAAATATAAATGTCGTCTTGAATATTATTTCATCACTCAATAAAAATTCTGGAACGTATTTTAAAGATAAGGATCGCTATATACTAGTCGGTATAAAGGATATCAAAAAATCTCAGAATATAGATCCAAAATTCGAGGAGGCTATCAACAAACATATCGATCAAACATTGTCCTTCGATATGACGAACCTCGCGATTCAAGCATTCCGTCACAATCAGAAAATAAAAATCGATAAAAAAACTATAGATGAAATAACAAAAAATTCTGATGAAGACGAAAATTCAGATAAAAATTGATAGAAAAGCACCATAAATTTGGTGCTTTTTTTATTTAAATGCAGTATACAAACTTCTAAAATCCAAAATCATCGTAGACCCAAACATTTTTCCTCTTGAAATACGTGTGAAAAAGCGAGCTAATAAGTTCTATATTACATTTTTGTTGTTCAAGTATATCACGTCGACACAGGAAATAATTTTTAAGTATTGGACCTTCTATATGGGGGATTATTCGTTTTAGTCCGTTATAACCATAGTATAACTCCTGAGAATCACATACACTCCCAATTCCCAGTCCTTTTGCGATCATCATACTCATCATCTCTCTAGACGACGAAAATATAGAAGGATTTAATATAGGGAGTCCATATTTTCCATTGATATGCCAATTTGAATTTCTATATGAAAAAAGGGAATCTTTTCCGTCATACGCTATAACCCTATGATTATGAATATTTTCGAGAGTTATATTTCCGTAGTTTTCTATATATTCGAGACTCGCGAAGAGTCCATATTTATATTCTATATACCAAATTCTATCGAATTCTTTTATAGATTCATTGTCTTCGAGACACCAGAATATAATACTCGATTTATTTATCATATCCTGAGTTATCATATCATCCGCGATAATCGATAATCTTAAACCGGGGTGTATTTTATTAAAATTTTGGAGACAATCGAGAGCCCAGCTCGATATACTATCCTTCGATATTCCAAGGACTATATTATTCTCGATGTCATAATTATTGTTGTCGTTTGTTATGAGGTCATAACCCGTTGAAATCATATTTATTCCACGCCTTGCATATTGCGAGAATAATGTCCCTTCTTTTGTGAGTTCTATTTTCCCTGTATATTGATTTTGAAGAATAAGTTTTCGATTTATTTCCTTTTCAAAATTGTATACTATCCCCAATAATTCGGATTTCTTTATGTCATATCTCTCACATGTCTCATTCTCCCCTATTTCAAAAAGAGATATCATAATCTCTATCGGATAATTTATAATCATTCCAAACCTCTAAAATTTTAATAATATTCGATATGAAAACCGCACTCCTTCAATTTTGATAACAATAACTCTTCAATTTTTAATATAATATTTGAAAATTTTGATGATAAATTCCGACGTATTGCGAAATCCAAAACGATATCAGGACAAATTATTTCGATATCCTTTATATTATCCGAGATATTCATCATTTTTTTGAATCCTATTTTTTCGTGTTCGTCCATAACGATCCCTATTCCAAAACCATTTGCAACGGCTGAAAATAGAGTATACCTTGAGTTTAAAATAATAGAGGGAAGTATTCCATAGTCTTCCATCATACGATTATCTGATGACAACATATCAATAACCGAATGTTTTCTTAGATCATCCATAGACCTTGGAATCCCGACATCCTTGATATACTGTGAACTCGCGTATAACGATTGTTTTAAGACAATCTTCCATCTCCTCTCAAAAAAAGGAAGATCATTTAATGAGAAGCATTTAAATAAAATTTGAGACTCTATAGAATTACCAAGAGAAAAATTTTCGTCCTCACAAGATTTTATATGTATCTTCAAATTATCACAATCTTTCATAAAACTCTTCAAAACATCAATGATATTTGATTTTCCAATGAGTGTTGAAACAGTGAACAATATATTGATATCATCGGAATTATCGTTATGTTCATTGTTATATACATTTAGGATCCCATCATTCAAATCGTCTATCATTTTCTTGGCGTATGGTATGAATAATATTCCATCATTCGATATATTGTTTCTCGATGGATTTGAGAGATTGTTGAAGAGTTTGACACCTATTCTTTTCTCAAGGATCGATATAAAAGAGGATATTTCTATCTCAGAAAAACCGAGAATTTTAGAGGTATACTCCATATCATTCTCGTATATACTGATAAACGCGCGGAGTGCTATGATATCCATCAAATCTCTTTAAAATTGTTGCATTTCGAATCCACGATGCGTAAGTGTAGCAAAATTGAGGAAAAGTGTATACAATACATAAATGTTATATTAGTTGAAATTTTACGTGTATTTTCCATGATCATCGAAGATATTGATTTTGAACGTTCTCTCCCTGAAATTTTAAGATATAAAAAAAAGTGGTGTATTGGAATTTCGGGGGGAGCAGATAGTTTATGTTTAACATTGTTATCCTATATATACGCATCTCAAAACAATATCGAAATATACCCTATTTTTATAGATCACAAACTTCGAGAAGAATCATCAACTGAAATCATTCCTATTATAAAAATTTTAGATAAATTTGGAATAAGACATAATATTATTGTTTGGGAACACTCTGAAAAAATCGATAAAAACATGGAAAAGAGAGCGAGAGACGCAAGATATCGTCTCCTTCATAATTTTTGTCATGAAAAGGGGATAGATGTTTTATTGACGGCTCATCATAGTCTCGATCAATGGGAGACATTTTTCATGAGATTATCGAGGGGTTCGTCTCTAACGGGTTTATGTTCGATTCGAGAGATCTCGATATATAAGGATATCAACATAATAAGACCCCTCCTAAAATTTTCTCCAGGCGATATCAAAGAAACATTATACAAAAAATTTGACATATTGAATTTCGTTGTTGATCCTTCAAATTTTGATGAAAAATATGAGAGAGTACGTTTTAGAAAGTTATACCCCCTCCTCTTTGAAAAATACAAATTAAATACGACGAATATAGGTCTCACAATCAAAAGACTTCAAAATGTTGAAGATCTCCTCGAAAAAGTCGTCAACGAGAAGATGATATTATGTTTCAGTGGAAACTATATAATTCGAAGTATCTTCAAGAATTTCGAAATAGAACTTCAAATTCGTATATTAAAAAGAATAATACATTCCATTATAAAATCTGATTATACGAGGATAATATCATATGAACTTCTAGAAAGATCTGCAAGAAAAATGTGCCTTGAAGATTTTAGGGCATTGAATATAGGGGGATGTGTCTTCAGGAAGGATTATACGAAAAATATTCGTGTCTTCAAAGAAGAACGAAAATCGAAAAATTCAAAACTCAATCCAATACTTGCTGAAAAATAGAGAAAGATATATCATATTAGTAGGCCATAGGATATTTTTTGATTCGAATTTTATAATAATTTATGTCTAATAGTGAGTTTTTCAAGAATAAGAGATATATAGAGGTTTTCAATGAACTCGTTGACACGTATGTTGAGACGGGGGAACCCGTTGGTTCCCGAACGTTGTCGAAGAGACTTTTAACCCCCCTTTCTCCCGCAACCATTCGAAATGTTATGGCTGATCTTGAAGATCTTGGGATATTGTGTTCAGAACACACGTCTTCCGGACGAAAACCAACGGATAAAGGATGGAGAGTCTTTGTGAACGGACTCATTGAGATGTCTGATTTGAAAACTCTCGATGAAAATATGATAAAATCCATACAAAATAAAATGTCGGGTCACAATATCGAGACAGTCTTGGAAAATGCGTCTAATATGTTGTCTGAACTAACGAAATGTGCGAGCGTTATCCTCACTCCAACTGTCAATGATCCTATTCGTCATATAGATTTCGTTCTATTGAGTCCTGGACGAGTTTTAGTTGTCATCGTCACGGATAATGGAATGGTTGAAAACAGACTCATAGATGTCCCCGTTGATATTTCGACGAGTGTTTTGGAGAGAGCCACGCGATATCTCAATACGAAACTCATGGGAATGACTCTCGATCAGATTCGAGATATCGTGAGGGATGAGGTTTCTATCGAGAAGGAAGGACTTGATATCGCTGCGAATAAAATCGTTGAGATGGGACTCGGAGTCTGGACGAACGACGGTCAAACAGATAGACTCATAATAAAAGGTCAATCTCATCTCCTGAATAATGCATCTGAATTCGAAAATCTGCAAAATTTATTTCAAAAACTCGATGAAAAACAGACCCTCAAAACAATACTCGACCAATCTATATCAGGACAAGGAATCCAGGTTTTCATAGGTTCGGAAAACAAAATGTTCAATATGACGGGATGCTCGATGATCGTCTCACCCTATCAAAATTCAAAAAAACAGATTATTGGAGCAATAGGAGTCATCGGACCAAATCGTATGAAATATGCAAAACTTATAAATCTTGTCGATTATACCGCGAAAATTTTAAGTGAAATTATATAAAAATATTGACGTATTTATGCAAAATGTATGTAGTATTCGTCATACATGTTGCGAAAATTTTAGCATAATTGTTGGATAATTTGTCTATAAAATGGTGAAAATTTTAGTGTAATATCTGATAAATTTGTCGTTAATGCAGCGAGAATTTTATATAAATTTATTGAAAATATAGCATGTATTTAGTTGGTATACGTTGAAAATTTTTGACAAATTAATATAATGTTTTTAGAACTTGCGAATGTCATGTGATTTTGTGTAGTATATTTTTTGAAGGGGCGAGATCCGTTGATTCGAAGTTGATATCGAGATTATTTGTTAAGAATTTTATTATTATTGATAGCCTAGAGATTGATTTTTGTGGGACTTTCACGTCCATAACGGGGGAAACGGGCACTGGGAAATCGATCATTTTAGATGCGATTGAGTTCTGCTTTGGAAATTTCAATTCGAAAACGATCCGAAAAAATCCGGAAATAGACGTCGTTGTCGAGGTGACCCTCGATGAAAAAAACGTCATACGTCACACGATTACTCCACAAAATCGATCAATTTTTCATATCAATGGACGTGTGTCCACTCAAAAAAATGTCCGCGAACTCAAGGAAAATAATATCGATATAACCTCTCAATTCGATACTATCCTCGATAAAACGACCCACGAAAAAATAGTCGATGACTTCGCGATTCAGAATTTCGATGGTACGCAATCTATAATCGATAATGTTGAAAATACGTATAATACATTTAAAAATCTCGAAAAAAGCATCGAAAAACTTCAAGACGAAATGAAGACAATCAATCGCGATAGGGAATATTATCATTCCATCATTTCTGATCTCTCATCAATCGACATACAAAAGGATGAGGAGACAATCCTCCTCGAGAAAAGAGCGAACATCTTGAAAATGTCGAACTCGAAGAATAACCTCACAGAATCGTTGAATATCCTAAATTCCCTGCAAAATTTCGATACGAAAATCTTCCAGATAACAAAAATACTCGATAAAATTGATGGTATTCAGGTCATAAGAGAACGCCTCGACGCAATATCCATTGAATTCCAGGACATAAGAAATGAGTTGGAAAATCTGAACAATTCACTCTCAGGCTTTGAAAATGAACTAATTGAGATAGATGATAGACTCTCCCTCATCCGTTCCCTAGCAAGGAAATATAACACACCATGTGGAATGCTCTTCGAACTCCTCGAAACAGCAACTGCACAAATGAGTGTCTCGAACAATTTTGATGATAATCTCAAGAATTTGGAAATCGAAAAATCCAAAGCACTAGACGAATATATAGAATACGCATCAAAATTGTCAGAAATACGACGGAATGCTGCGAAAAAACTCTCCAACGAAATCAATTTGAAACTCTCATCTCTCCTCTTGGAAAATGCTGTATTTTCAATAAATATTGAGAAAAATGAAAAACAAATTTCAAAGATAGGTATAGATCGCATAGAATTCCTCGCAAATTTTAATAAAAAAAACCAATTATCTCCCATAACAGAAATCGCGTCTGGAGGAGAGGCAGCCCGCTTGAATTTCGCGATAAAAACAGTCCTCGCACGATCTCAAAAGTGTCGCACAATAATCTTCGATGAGATCGACATAGGAATCGGGGGACGTGCGGCCCATGCAATGGGAATCGCCATGAGAAATCTCTCAACATCCGAAAAAATACAGGTCATCTCAATAACTCATTCTCCTCAAATCGCAGCCGTCTCCCTCGATCATATATCCATTCGAAAGAACGTCTTAGACAACGAAATCTCGATATCCGCAATCAAGATGAACACGGACGAACGAATCGAAGAAATCGCACGTATGATATCAGGAGCATCAATAACTCACGACTCCCTCCTCGCAGCAAAACAACTCATCCTAAATATCCAATAAAAATCACATCCCTCATATTATTATTGTATAACATAATTTATACTTTTGCAATACTTTATTATAA
>CAMYPB010000022.1 GCA_947285985.1 uncultured Holosporaceae bacterium | reverse complement strand
ATATTGTTTCGTATATAAGTTGTTAGGTTATCTATATCTCGTTCGAGGGCGAGTCCTTTCGTCGTGAAATACGTTCCATAATCCGCAGAAAACACGTTTGAAATCATCATAGGAAACACTGATGATATTAATAAAAATTTTTTCATAAAATTAACCTTTTCTCATAAAAATAATCTCTCATACAAACATGTTACACATAAAATTTTAATATCTTAACATCCTATACACAAAAAATTATGAAATGATTTAAAAATTGTTTAAAAAATAAAAAAACATGTTTATGAGAATTGACTTCATGAAATTATGTATGTAGAATGTTATTCGTGGAAAGATGCCAGAGCGGTTGAATGGGGCGGTCTCGAAAACCGTTGTACGTTTTTGCGTACCGAGGGTTCGAATCCCTCTCTTTCCGCCATCTAAAAATTATCACAAATTTTATAGGGATTTGAACCCGAGAATGAGGGTTCGCTCTGCATCGCAGAAACGTAGAGTATCGGAGTTTTATCCCTCTCTTTCCGCCATCTAAAAATTATCACAAATTTTATAGGGATTTGAAACAAATCTAGAGTGGAGATTGGTTTCATTTTTTTTAAAATTTTAAGCATTTTATACGAAAAATGATCGGGATTTGTCGGTTGCAAATTATTTTTATGGGCAAAATTAATTTTGTATTTGACTTCCTATAAATAATATAATATCATTCTCATATGATGTCTCCTTCGTCTAGAGGCCTAGGACACTGCCCTCTCACGGCAACAACACGGGTTCAAATCCCGTAGGAGACGCCATATAATAAAAAAAGTGGGCGCATAGCTCAGTCGGTAGAGCAACTGACTCTTAATCAGTGGGTCGGGGGTTCGAATCCTCCTGCGCCCGCCACATTTTTTTTATCCTAATAATATCAATTTTTTTCAAGTTATCAAAATTTCGAATAATCTGTGTTTATTTTATATTTTTGAAGAGGAGAAACCTTATGTACCGTATTGTTATGCCAAAATTTTCATATAAATTATCCAAAAACGAATATACCATTCCTCATGAAAACAGTGTAGTATATTTGGGAGGAAACCTATGAAATTTAATAATAAATCAACGAGAGATTGTATGTCAGAGACTAAAAAGAATGCATTATCTATAAAAAGGGCTGAAGATTTTTCAAAGTGGTATCAGGCTGTTATATCCGAATCAGGACTCGCGGAAAGATCGAGTGTGAGAGGATGTATGGTCATAAAACCCTTTGGATACACCATATGGGAAAACATGCAATCTATTCTCGATAAAAAATTCAAAGAGTTGGGACATGTCAACGCGTATTTTCCTATGTTTATTCCGATCGATCTCTTTCAAAAGGAAGCTGATCATATCAATGGTTTCGCGAAGGAAATGGCAATCGTCACTCATTCTAAACTCGAAAATATCGATGGGAAACTCACGCCAACCGGGAAGATAGAGACTCCCTTGGCCATACGTCCGACCTCTGAAATGATCATAGGAGAATCTTTTTCAAAATGGATAAAATCCTATAGGGATCTTCCTATCCTCGTGAATCAGTGGTGTAATGTCGTCAGATGGGAAATGAGAACACGTTTATTCCTTCGAACAATGGAATTTTTGTGGCAGGAAGGACACACAGCCCATGAAACAGAGGATGAAGCCAGGGAAGAGACAATAAGAATGCACGATGTTTATCATTGGTTTATTAATGATGTTCTAAAGATATATTGTATTAAAGGAAAGAAACCTGTTCATGAAAAATTTCCGGGTGCTGTTGACACGTATACGATAGAGGCCATGATGCAAGATGGAAAAGCTCTCCAATGTGCAACGAGTCATTTTTTGGGACAACATTTTTCGAAGGCTGTTGGAATCCAATTTCAAGCACGGGATGGATCATTACAGTATGCGTATACAACATCCTGGGGAATTAGTACACGAATGATTGGGGGTCTCATAATGAGTCATGCGGATGATGACGGGTTGAATACTCCAATATCTATTGCTCCATATCATATCGTTATTATTCCAATCATAAAGAATGAGGATGATAAGGAGAGAGTTTTGGATTATGCAGATAGGATAAAATCGTCTGTTCCTTCTCATTATAGGATTTATATCGACACAAAAGATATACCATCTCAGAATAAGAAGTGGGATTATATTAGGAAGGGAACGCCAATTATCTGTGAGATTGGAATAAAAGATATAGAAAATTCTTCAATTTATTTCACAAGAAGGCAACCTCAAATAACAAAAAATTCTCTCAAATTTGATGAATTTATAGGAAGTGTTTCAAAAATTTTGGAGGAACATGATGAGTCACTCTATCAAAAATCTATGATGAACAGCGAATCTAAGACAAGACGTGACATAAAGAATATCGACGAATTTAAGGAATTTTTCAGTTCCGAAGATAACGGATTTGTTATTGGGAAGTGGTCTGAAGATCCAAAGAGTTTGAAGATTTTAGACGAACTGGGAGTTACTGTTCGGTGCTGTCCTATAAAAAATGATTCGATAAAAAGTGATGGAAGGTGTATACTAACAGGGAAGGACGCGAAGAATGATTATATTTTCGCGAGATCCTATTAGAGATATGCTATATTTCGCACTCGTAGCTCAGTTGGATAGAGTATTGCCCTCCGAAGGCAAAGGTCGTAGGTTCGAATCCTATCGGGTGCGCCATTGTGTTTTTTGAGGATCAGAGTGTTTTAAAGACAACACGTGAAATGTGTTATGTTGTTCTGTTTTATAAAAATAAACTTGAGTGGGATCGAAAAACCGTTTAAGTTTATATATATGGATTAATATTATAAATTTAAAATAAGAGGTTTTTTTTGGCGAGAGTTTTTTCCGATAATAATAGAGTCAATAACCAGAACAACAACAATCAATCGAATGCTCCGATGATAAACGAAAATATAAGGGCAAAGGAAGTTAGGTTGATAGGATCTGATGGAGGGGCTATCGGAATAGTTTCGATAGACGAAGCGTTGGATACCGCGAATAATGAAGGCTTGGATTTAGTTTTGGTTTCCGGGGAATCGAATCCTCCTGTCTGTAAGATACTAGACTATGGAAAGTATAAATACGAGCAACAAAAAAAGAAGATAGAATCAAAGAAGAAACAGAAGACGATAGACTTGAAGGAAGTTCAACTCAGACCTTTCATTGGAGAGAATGATCTCATGATCAAGTGTCGAGCTATAAAGAAGTTTATAGAGAATGGAGATAAAGTCAAGGTTGTCTTGAGATTTAGGGGGCGCGAACTTTCACGTCAGGAAGTTGGATTTGAAGTTATCAACAAAGTTTTGTCTGTGTGTCAAGATTTTGCGAAGGAAGAAAATACTCCAAAACTCGAAGGTTCTGTTATAATAATGATGTTATCCGCCAAATAGATTTTTATTTTTTATGAGAGGATATTTAATATGGGAATTTTATTAGCAATACATGTGGTCGTCACAATTTTATTGATTTCTATTATTTTAATTCAGAAGAATGAGGGTGGAAGTTCTTTGTTTGCGAGTAGTGCGTCGTCGAGTGGAGGAATGTTTAATGCGAGGGGACAATCGAATATACTCACAAAAACAACGTGGATTCTTGCATCGATTTTCTTAGCAAACTGTGTTTTGATGGCTTATATGGCCTCATCATCCATAAAGAATGCGAATACTGTCGTTGAAAAACATACGACGAATTCCTCGACAGAGAATAATGATCAAAAAAAACAGGAGAGTGAATAATGACATCATCCATTATTGAGAAGGACATTTTATATTGTGAGGATATCAAGCAGATTATCCCGCATAGATATCCTTTCTTGATGATCGACAGGGTTGAGAAATTAAATCCCGGGAAGTCGTGCGTTGCGTATAAGAATGTTTCCAATAATGAATGGTTTTTTGAGGGACATTTTCCAAAATACCCCGTTATGCCTGGAGTTTTGATTATTGAAGCTATGGCCCAGTCCGCGGGAGTTCTCGCATTTTCAACGCTCATCAAAGAGGATGTCTTGAAAATTGGTCAATCTGAGTTCGTGTATTTCACATCGATCGAAAATGCAAAATTTAAGCGTCCTGTCGTTCCAGGAGATACATTGCGTTTTGAAGTTGAGATAACTCAACGTCGAGGTAATAAATTTTGGAGATTTTCTTCGAAGGCATATGTCGATGATGTCCTCGCGGATGAGGCCGAATTTAAGGCCATGATTCCAGAAAATTCTAATAGATCTGAGTAATGATATTATGAGTATTAGTCAAACTGCGAAAATTCATAGTAGTGCCATAATAGAGGATGGTGCGATTATTGGAGATAATGTTTATGTTGGACCATTTTGTTGTGTTGGACCAAATGTTATCCTCGAAAAAGATGTTGTCCTAAAATCTCATGTTGTCATATCTGGGGATACGATAATTGGAGAGAAGAGTATTGTTTATCCGTTCGCATCCTTGGGGCTCACTCCTCAAGATTTGAAATATAGAGGGGAAAGATCCAAACTGGAGATCGGAAAGAATACGACTATTCGAGAATATGTCACAGCGAGCATTGGAACGGAAGTTGGAGGTATGACGACGAAGATAGGAGACAATTGTTTGATTATGGCATACTGTCATATAGCACATGATTGTATCATTGGGAACAACGTCATACTAGTTAATGGAGTCAATCTTTCGGGACATGTTGTTGTCGATGATTTCGCGATTATTGGGGGACTTTCCGCAGTCAAACAATTCACGCGGATTGGAAGACATGCGATGATTGGAGGGTGCACGGGAGTTGAGAGGGATGTTATTCCCTTCGGACTTGCGAGGAGCGAAAGAAATACGATTCTTCGAGGCCTCAATATAATCGGAATGAAACGTCATGGGATCGATATAGACACGATCAAAGAAATGTTAGACGCGTTTAAAGAATTATTTTCCGAGGATAACAACAAAACGTTGATTTCTAGAGCCGATGAAATTTTGAAGAAATACCCAGAGAATGATAAAATACGTCAGATCGTCGATTTCATAAAAAACGATTCCAAAAATCCGATATGCACGTGTGTTCCGTCTGATTCGGATTAGATTTTGTTTTTGAAATAATTTTAGAAAAGATTTATTTTAGAATCTTTTCTATTTGTTATGATTTTTTTGATTTTGATCTTTCATAAAAAAACATATACTGTTGAACGATTCCTTGATATCCTTCAAAGCGCGATATATCGAATTTTCCATCATAATATTTATCGATGATTCTTTTCATCCAGACATCTATTGGGAAGGCATCGATATGATTCAATCCATAGAGCGCAATACAATTTGCAACTTTCAACCCAATACCTTTGAAATTCATGAGGTATTTTATGGATTCTTGATATGAGAGGGTTTTCAAAAAATTTATATCAAATTCGTTATTAAATATAGCATTTGAAATTTCAAACAAATATTCTGCTCTATATCCCGTTCCAAGATTTTTGAAATCCTCGATAGAATATTTTGAGAGGATCTCAGGACCTGGGAAAACGTCATCATAAGGTTCGCACAATTTTTTTATGATCCCCTTTATACGGGATATATTGTTCTGTTGCGATATAATATAGGATATGATCATCTCGAAGACATCCTGTTTTAATATACGTATGCCATATCCATAATCTATTGCATTTATCAAGTATTCATCATTTGTTTGTCTGATATTTTGCTTGATATTATCATAATTTCTATTCATATCAAAATATTCAGACCATATATTGTCATATTCTTCAGAGTTACAGTGAAATATATGGGTATACTTATCGATCTCTTCTATATATAATTTTTTATTGTATGCGATAACTTGGAAGATGTTGCCCTCTATATTATCGATACGAAAACATTGTCCAGAATTCACGATCTGTCGTATTGAAAAATTTTTATCATTCAATTCTAAAGTCATGGCTTTCAATCCTCAGATATGTTTTGTATGACAAACGTTCTGTCTATCCCATTTAGATCTTTGATACATTCTATAAATTTTATATTAAAATTGTCGTGTATTAATGACATAATTTGATTGTATTGATCGAATCCTATTTCGATAAAGGCGTGTCCATTTTTTACTAAAAATTTATGAATATTTGGGATAATTTCTCTATATGAATCCATCCCGTTTTTCCCTGAAAACAACGAGATATACGGATCAAAAAGAACGGAACGATCCAATTTATAGTCAGTGGAAATATACGGAGGATTTGAAACAATTATGTCATATTTTTTATGGATATTTTGAAACCAGTTGCTTTGTATAAAATTTGATCTATCCAAAACATTATATTTCCTCGCGTTCATCATGCAGACACCCAACGTTTTGTTCTCGATATCAACAAAATCAACATAAACATTTTTATAGATATTCATAATCGATATACCTATACACCCCGTTCCACAACCTAGATCTAAAATATTTAAATTTTGAGATGTATTTGAGATATATTTTTGAAAAATATCAACAATAATTTCCGTCTCAAAACGAGGATCGAGGGTATATTCATTCGTGAAGAACTCAAATCCATAGAATTCTTTCTTGTTGATTATTTTAGAGATAGGTTCATTTTTCATCAATCTATACAAAAAATTTAAGAAAATTGTATACTCTTCGTCCCGCATCTCAATTTTTTCACGATTGAATAAAATATGATGATATGGAACATTCTTTATATGAGAAATTAGACGAGCAATATTTCGCATTGGATTTTCTATATTTTTAAGACAAATTGCAAATTTCTTGAGATCATTTGGATTTAAATAAAATGTCATAATAAATATTGAGGTCTATCTTTGAAGAGTTGTGTGAGTTTTATTATAGATTCTCGAACTGCACTAAACAATATTTTATCTCCAGAACGTATAACAAATCCTTTGGGCAACAAAAACAATTCATTATCTCGAAAGAGGGCTGCTATAATAACGTGGTTCTTTGATGATATATCGTCCATCAACAATCCTATTGCATTGCTGTGATCCGAAACATCGATTGTTATGAGTTCTATAGAGTCATCTGAAAATGTAAATATGTTTTCGACTCCTCCTTTCTTAATATAACGAAGTATTTTTGAGATAACTGCCTGTCTAGAATCGAGGATCGTATTTATTCCGAGAGTATTCAACATCGCGGATGAAGAAGAATCATTGACCATTGCAACGACTCGTTTTGCGCCCAACTCCTTTGATAAAAGACATGATAAAATGTTTGTTTTCATATCATTCGTCACGGAAATCGAAACATTTGTATCCTTTGAAATAATACACTTCAATATATCGATATCCAACGCATCGCCATACAAAACTTCAATACATTCATCAACTTCCTCGGACAGTTTTTCTGCTCTCGTTATGTCACGTTCAATTATTTTTATATTGATATCGTCGATTTCATGGATGACAGACCTCGCGATTTCTTCCCCTATGATCCCCCCCCCTATAATAACAATATTATTTGAATCAGACGCAATATATCCAAATAGATTCATAAGTCTATTGAAATCTTCACTCCTAATCGCAAAATAAATATTGTCATTTTCAAGAATAAGATCGTTCTTCGATGGAATAATAGACTTTCCATTTCGTTCTATAAAAAGTATACAAAAATCAAACTCATTCGAAATATTCGATAAAAATTTTATAGGAACATTCAAAAATGCGGAATATTTCGTACACTTCACTCCAACGATCTTTAACATATCGTTCATACAGGGAATTAAATCCAACGCACCATACGTCGACATTCCCCTTTTGATAATCGATGAAACTTCTATCTCGGGAGATGCAACGAGATCAACGGATAGTTTGTTTTTTCCGAAAATATCGTATAATTTTGATATATATGATTTATGACTCAAACGTGCGATTTTCGTTGAAACTCCAAACATAAAATCTGAAATCTGACATGCAACGATATTGACTTCATCTGAGGATGTCGTTGATATTATTATGTCTGCATCTTGAATTCCGGCCTCAATCAAGACGTTTATATCTGTTGCGTGTCCAAAAACAGGTTTTACATCAATTTTATCAGATATTTTTTTTAGAGTATCTTTCGAATGGTCGATAATCGAGACATTATTCTCTTCGAAAGATAATTGTTTCGCAACTCCATATCCAACATCCCCAGCCCCCAGAATAACGATATTCATACGTCCTCATGTTCTCCCGATGATTTGGGATCATGAATATTCAAAGATTTAAGTTTTCTATGGAGTGCAGATCTTTCCATACCAACAAATTTCGACGTCTGAGATATATTTCCTGAAAATTTTCTCAATTGTTCGAGAAAATATTCCCTCTCGAAAGTTTCTCGTGCTTCTTTTATTGAGAGTCCAGAGACGAGCGAAATAAACTGTGTATTTATTTTTCCCCCAAAAGATTTTCCTTCCGTTATTTCGCGAGGGAGATCTTCAAGGGTTATCATATCCTTAGACTCAGAAAATGATGTCATAACCATAACCCAATCCACGAGATTTTTCAATTGCATGACGTCCCCCGGCCAATAATATGACGTCAATATAGACATCGCATCCTTCGAAAATTTTTTAGGATGAATATTATATGCCTTCGCAGTCTGTTTCATATAATAATCCAATAAAATAGGTATATCTTCCTGTCTCGAAGATAAAGGAGTGATTTTTATTATATTTGCACTCAATCTATAATATAACTCATCAATAAATAACCCGTTCTTCACGAATGATGTCATATCGAGACTCGAACCCGAAATAATCCTTATATTGAGAGGAATTTTATGAGTACTCCCAATCCTTGAAAATGAATTTTCCTTTAAAACTTTCATCAATTTCAATTGAACATCATACGATAAATTCGTGATCTCATCTATATATAATGTCCCTCCGTTCGTCTTCTCAAAAATTCCAACTTTTATTTTCTTTTCTCCATCTGAAATTATTTGAGTTCCAAACAATTCCATATCTATTTGACTCGATAAATAATTTTGACAATTGAACACGAAAAATGGATCTGAAGACCTCGGAGATAAAGAATGAATTTCTCTTGCAACTTCCTCTTTATTTGATCCCATAGGACCCTGTATGAAACATCTTCCTTGGAGTTGTGCGACTTTTTCTATAGATTGTCTAAGTGATGACATAGCCATAGAATCCCCAATTAAAGTATCCGATACTTTTGCTTTTATCTTTAATTCTGCGTTTTCTTGTTTCAACCTATACATTTCTATAGCTTTACTTATGGATACCAATAATCTATTTGAATCGAAAGGTTTTTCTATGAAATCATACGCACCGTGTTTTATCGCGAGGACAGCCGTTTCAATCGTTCCATGCCCACTCATCATAATAACTGGAATATTGTCATAATCCTTTACGATAACGTCTAGAAGTCTGAGTCCATCTTTATCACTATCCCCCAGCCAAACGTCTAGTATGACGAGATTTGGACGTTTTTCCCGAATATTTTCCAAAGCCTCTATATAACTATTGGACGAACGTGTTTTATACCCTTCATCTTCGAGTATACCTGAGACTAATTCACAAATATCCTTTTCATCATCAACAATCAATATATCAAAAGCCATGTCATTTCCCTTTTAGACAAATAAAAAATCATTCTCAATCATTATTCGGGATGTATATCTTAACACTTCCACCTCCCAATACTTCTGAATTCTGTATATCAATTGAACCTCCATGTTCTATAATGATCTTATACACGATAGCCAATCCCAACCCATTTCCTGATTCACGCGTTGTATAATATGGATCCAAAGCGTGTTCAAGAGCAGAATCCGAAAATCCAGGTCCATCGTCCTCAACGATCAATATATAACCCCTATCCTGTCTCTCAAAAATCACACGTATCCTTCCCATTATATCAGAATTATCATTTCTTTTATCAACATTTTCATTAATTGCGTTTATTGAATTTTGTAATAAATTCATCAGAACTTGATTGATTTGAAGAGGATCAACATAACACATATAAGATTCAATATTATTATTTTCAAATAAAAATAATATATTTCTATGAGCATTATTTTGTAAAAATATAGTATCTTTTATTATTTTAATAATATCAACATATTCAAATTTTGGAGCGGGCATCCTCGCGAAATCCGAGAATTCTTTGACTAAATTCCCAATAAAATGAACCTGCCTAATAATCGTCTCAACACATGATATGAAAATATTAGGATCCGTCTTGATCTCCCTCTCATATTTCCTCCTCAATCTTTCTGCAGAGAGTTGAATGGGAGTTAGGGGATTCTTTATTTCATGTGCGATTTTTCGCGCAATATCACGCCACGCATTTTGTCTATTCGATATAATAATCGTCTTCCTTTGTTCTTCCAATTTTAATATCATTTTATTAAAAGACGAAATCAATAAATCGAATTCGTTCCTAAATTTATTCGTTGAAATCAACGTGTTATAATCCCCAAGACTAACATTCTTCGCAGCCCATATCAATTTATTGACTGGTTTAACAATCCTATTCGCAAATATAATCCCAATAAAAACAACGATAAATAACAATATTATAGTTATAACCATGAAAACCATAAGAAATGTTATCTTCAATACAGACCTTTGATTTGCGATCATCGTATATTCATTGACCGCGACATTAATTTTATCTTTGTGATCCAATATTCTTTGATCAACATTCCTTGAGACTAATAAATAAATCGATTCCTCACTATCCAACGCTTCAATAGACAATACACAATTCTTTGATTCCCAAGATATGATCTCTCCATCATTTAAGTATAAAAAATCTGAGGGTATGTCTTCAAACTGTAAAGATAAAGTAAACAACGATCTTGCAATAATATTTCGCGTGTTATCATCAGGTCGTTGTATAATAATCGCATCTATTCCCAATCCCTCCGTCTCACTATTCAAAATATTCTCTATAGATTCCCTATCGAAACCCTCCCCATTCTTCAAGGCAGATTGTATCCTGTTTCCAACCCCTAAAGTATAATTTTCAAGGGCCTTCATCATATCATGTATATATATATTCGAAACTTGATTCGCGTTCTTCATCGCGATCTTAACGGGTGCCTTAAAAAAAGACTCTATCCCAATATTGAAAAAAACAGATGCAAATAAAAAAACACAAATAGACGGAATAATAGTCACACACGAAAACAAAAGGACAACCTGCCTCCTAAAATAATTCTTGTTCCCCTTTGATCTTATTTTGATCATCTTGAAAATCCTTCTCGAAACCATATACAACAATAATAAAAGTAACGAGGAATTTATGAATAAAATTATGAAAATTATCTTATTATTATAAAAAAAATTGTTAAAAAATATAAAAAAACATGATAAAATAAATATAAAAAACGATATCAATCCGATTATTATGTTATGATTGAATCTGTGGTTATTTAAAAAAATACTTCTAAAATTTATCATGCGAAGCGCATAAAAAATGAAATCACGTTCAAAATGTTATCATACAACCAACACAATATATAAACATTTTTTATATAAGATATTAGAAATATTTAAAATTTTCCCTCCCCTGCAATTTCAGGATCGCATATTTTTATAAAAAAATCTCTCATAATCTTCATAATGCCCAGAAATTTTATTCTATAAATCAAAAATTGCGTGAAAAGATAAAATATCTTATTGACAAAATCATAAAGATTGTTTAACATTATCTATTATGTCGTGTTTAAAAATCTTCAATAAGAGTTCAAATTCTTTTTCTCTGTTTTCCCGAATTATTTTCGACGCATATTCTGAGGCCTGGTTCATTAGTTTATATATAATATCCTGATATTCGTGATCGTATAGATCGAATGTTCTATATTTTTTCTTACCACTTTGTTGCAGTCCGAGAATTTCTCCACCTCCTCGTAATAATAAGTCTTGTTCCGCAATGAAAAACCCGTCATTACTCTCCTTTATGATAGAGATTCTTTTTCTTTGTATATTGTTTATATGATCGTCATATAGGAGTATACAAAATGATTGGAGTTCACTCCTCCCAACACGTCCTCTGAGCTGATGTAATTGAGATAATCCAAATTTTTCCGCGTTCTCGATGATCATAACAACTGCATCGGGAACATCAACTCCAACTTCTATTATTGTCGTTGATACTATGATTTTATGTAACCCATTCCTAAAATTTTCTAAAATTTTTTCCTTTTCGTCAGATTTCATCTTTCCATGCATCATGCAAACATCATCCGGAAAATAATTTTTTAGGTATTCATAACGTGAATAAACGCATGTGTAATCTAATTTCTCACTCTCCTCAATAATAGGACAAACCCAATAAATTTTCTGCCCCTTATTAATTATATTATTCAATGACTCAATTATCTCTGAGATCCTTGAAATAGGAACTGCCCTCGTGATTATATCCTTCCTTCCAGAAGGTTTCATCTTTATCGATGAAACATCAATATCCCCATAACTAGACAATAACATAGTCCTTGGAATAGGAGTCGCTGTCATACTCAAAATATGAGGATTTCGACCTTTCTTCACAAGATTTAAACGTTGCTGCACTCCAAATCTATGTTGTTCATCAATAATAACAAGTGCTAAATTCTTAAAATTTACATTATCAGAAATAATCGCATGAGTTCCAACTAGTATATCGATACTCCCATCCTCTAAATTTTTCAACAAATTTTGCCTTAATTTTCCTTTTTTTGAAGATGTTAAAATATCAATGTTTATTTTATTACAATTTATCAAAAGTTTTTTCCAATTTTCAAAATGCTGTTTGGCCAAAATTTCGGTTGGGGCCAAAAACGCGACTTGAAATCCACTGTCTATGACATATAATGACGTTAAAAACGCGACTATCGTTTTTCCAGATCCCACATCCCCTTGAAGAAGACGTGTCATCGAATGTCCAGATCTTAAATCGAAAAAAATTTCATGCAAAACCTTAATCTGATCGTCCGTCAAAGAAAAATGTAGATTTTTCAAAATATTTTCAATTAAATCATCATTATTATTAATTATATATCCATCAATTTTTGAATATTTTTTCAATAGTTTTAACGAAATTTGTTCCGATAACATTTCATCAAACGCGACTCTTTGTTTATATCTATTCCGCAATGTTATGTCATCAACACTTTGTGGAAAATGAATACGTTTCAACGAATCAATAAACGATACCCAATTATTGGATTTCAATATATTCACATCTATCCACTCTTTTAGACTATACTCCTTAATATATTCAAAGGTTTTTTTTATTAAATTTTTAACCATTTTATTTGTTATCCCTTTACAAAGTGGATAAACATTCTCTATATAAATATCACCTTCAAATGGCCGTTTATAACCTATATATTCTGGATGTATAAAAGTAAATATATTATTATTGTATGAAATTTTCCCCATAATATATATAGAAGTTCCTAATGTCAAATTTTTTTTTAAATATAAGTTCCTCTTACCAAAAAATAAAATTTCAACTATATTGTTAAAATTTTTAGCATACAACTTCAAACATGATCTATTATTCAAATTTGAGACAGAAAAAGAAAGTGGAACAATAATCGTAGAAACTACGTCCACGTGGAAATCATAAGATTCAAGATTACTCAGATGTACAACTCTATGAGCAAAATCCGGGCAGTAAGTCAGTATGTCAATAATCCTATCTCCCATCAACTCACAGATAAAAGATCCAGCACGCGCAACATTAAAACCGTCAATAACCAACCTTACCGAACGCATCAACATAATGGAAAAGCAATATACAAAGCAGAGTAGATAAGATGTAACGAATA
>CAMYPB010000021.1 GCA_947285985.1 uncultured Holosporaceae bacterium | reverse complement strand
AGGTAATGTTTTAAAATATACAAATGGTAATATAAAATATATTAATCCATTTCCAAAAAGTGATAATCGAGATGGAACTAAACGATTAAAAGAGAATTTAAAAAAGGAAAGTTGGAGATGGGATGGGGATCTTGGACAACGGACCCCAAAACAATATCCGAATAATATTGAATTTATAATGCTAGATAATGAAAACACTCTATCATACAAATACAATGGACAAATAAAAGCAATTTATAATGGAGAGTACGTATGGGGATTATGTTATAATCAAAAAGGACGGGTTATGATTTGTGGTGGATGGGAACGGGATGGAGATCAAAAAGGATACCTAGGATATAAACTCGTTCTCGTCACGATTCCTGAATTGGCCCTAAAATACGGATTGTAATATAATAAAAAAAGTTGTGTACGAAATGTCGGGATATTCATATTTCTGTGGTATGATGTTTTCATGATTTTAAATATTGAAGGAAAAAAATACTATGGAAAATATGAATATCTTTGGAACGGATGGAATCAGGGGGCGTGCGAATAATGGGTATATCACGCCCGACAATATCATGAAAATTGCGATTTCGTCTGTTATGTATTATTCGAGTCTTCCTCGTGAAAAACCGTATTGCAATGGGAAATTCACGGTCGTCATAGGAAAGGATACGCGTCTATCTGGATATATGCTCGAATCCGCACTCATGGCCGGATTTATATCGTCTGGAGCGGATGTTCGTTTGTTGGGTCCTATTCCAACGCCCGCTGTCTCTGTTATAACTCGAAGTTTACGCGCGGATTTAGGGGTTGTTATATCTGCATCTCATAATCCATATGAAGATAATGGTATAAAATTCTTTAATTCTAGGGGATTTAAGATCTCTCCATACGATGAAATGGAAATTTCAAAAATTTTTCATAATAATAATTTTGAATTTGCAAGTCCTGATCATATGGGAAAAGCAAGGAGGATAGATGATGCGGATGGACGATACGTTGAATTTGTGAAGAGCTCATTCCCAAGGGATATGACACTCTCTGGAATGAAGATTGTCATTGATACGGCGAATGGTGCATCCTATAAAATCGCACCTGAAGTTTTCTGGGAACTTGGGGCCGAGATAATTCATATAGGAAATGATCCAGATGGACTCAATATAAATAAGGGGTGTGGCGCGACGGATACGAAACTCCTTCAAAAGACAGTCATCGAGAACAATGCGGATATAGGATTTGCGTTCGATGGAGATGCGGATAGACTCATTGTTGTTGATGATAGGGGGGATATTGTTGATGGAGATTATATACTTGCGTCTATCGCAACAGATTGGAAATCAAGAGGGAAGCTCATCAATAACAAAGTTGTCGCAACAACGATGTCGAATATGGGACTTGAGAGATATTTAAAGAATATCGGAATCGAACTCATAAGATCGGACGTTGGGGACAAATATGTTCTTGAAAAGATGATAGAATCTGGTGCGAGGATAGGGGGAGAAAAATCAGGACATATCATTCCAATAGATTATGCTTCAACAGGAGATGGGATGGTTTCCGCATTGCAAGTTATTAGTTTTCTTATGAATAATCGAATAAAATCCTCAAAAATTCGGGATCTCTATAAAACTGTTCCGCAATCTTTTTTGAATATCAAAAAAAATATAGATTTGAATGATAAAAATGTTCAGGATATAATATATAAGATACGAAATGATATTTTGAAAGATACCGGACGAATAGTTATACGTCGTTCTGGTACGGAAAATTTAATACGTGTTATGATAGAATCTGACGAAAAACTGTTGATTGAAAAATCAATGGAATTAATTGAAGATTTATAATGGCGTTTTATTATATTGTATTAATTATGTATAATAAAATGTGTATATATAAACAGTAGGCTGATTTGTTTTGTTATTTGTGATAGTATAAAGACAGAGGGGCCTATTGTTTTGAGGTTTCTTTTGAGTTTTTGGGGTTTGATGTTATGAAGAGGGATATGAAAAATAATAATAACAATAACAACAACAAAGGAAGGGGATATTATCAGGGTCTCTATGACAGATATATAAAAGCTGCGGGAGATGCGTCTTCTTCAGGGGATAAGATTCTCTGTGAATATAACTTGCAATGTGCAGAACACTATATGAGAGTTATGAATGAGAAGTTTCCTGTTGTGAAGAATAACAACAACGTCAATAATACAAAAAATAATGAAGGAGGAGGAATTGAAAATGAGTCCACTAGACAAAATGACAAAACTAACACTTCAAATATTGAATCATGCTCAGATGGATGCAAAACAGAGGGGAAATCAACAGTTGACTCCGTTTCACATTCTGAAGAGCCTGCTCCAAAACCAAAACGAAAGCCTTGTGTTCGAAGGGTTAAAAAATCTGAACCTGAAAAAACTGGATCAGATCTGTGAGGAAAATCTAAAAAAAATTCCGGTTGTTCGAAGTTCATCTTCAGACGATTCTATATATCTTTCGAATGATGTTTTGATTTTGTTGAAAAAAATGGAGGAGAGAGCTGATCAATCCTCCGATCAGTATATAAGTCTGGACAATTTAATAATCTCCCTCTTTTCGAATGAACCAATAAAAAGGGTTTTTGAGGAGTGTGGGGGAGATGTTGAGAATCTCAAAAAAATAATGGAGGGTATACGTATGGGAAATAATGTTGATTCAGATAATGCAGAATCGGGATTTGATGCATTGAAGAGATACACAAAAGATCTAACTCAGATGGCAAGCGAAGGGAAACTTGATCCTGTTATTGGGAGGGATGAGGAAATAAGACGTACTCTTCAAGTTTTATCACGTCGTACGAAGAATAATCCAATTCTCATAGGGGAGCCAGGAGTTGGAAAAACTGCGATTGCGGAAGGATTATCCCAGAGGATTATACGAGGGGATGTTCCAGATTCCGTGAAGAATAAGAGAGTTATGTCTTTGGATTTGGGGTCACTTTTGGCCGGTGCGAAATATCGAGGTGAATTTGAGGAGAGGCTTAAATCCGTTTTGAATGAGATTTCGAAGTCTCAAGATGTCATACTTTTTATCGATGAAATACACACACTCGTTGGAGCGGGGAAATCTGATGGTGCGATGGACGCATCGAATATGTTGAAACCTGCTCTCGCGAGGGGAGAACTTCGTTGTGTTGGGTCGACAACTCTCGATGAGTATCGTCAATATATCGAGAAGGATTCTGCATTCGCGAGGAGATTTCAACCTGTTTTCGTTGAGGAGCCTAGTGTTTTGGATTCTATATCGATTTTGAGGGGTTTAAAGGAGAAATATGAATTACACCATGGAGTTAGGATAAGTGATTCTGCGGTTATTGCAGCATGTACATATTCTGATCGTTATATAAGTGATAGATTCCTTCCAGATAAAGCCATTGATTTGATGGATGAGGCTGCGAGTAGACTCAAGATGATCGTTGATTCAAAACCTGAAAATATCGATGAACTTGATAGACGTATAACACAGCTCAGAATCGAGAGGGAGGTTTTGAAGAAGGAATCTGATCCTGGATCAAAAGAGAGATATTTAAAGATTGAAGAGGAACTGAAAAAACTCGAAGCTGAATCTCAGGAACTCAATAAGTCTTGGAATCTCGAGAAGAGTCATATGGAAGAGATAAATTCTCTTAAGGAAAAGATAGAATCCGCAAGGACTCAATCTGAGATATATCAAAGGAATGGAGAATTTGCGAAGGCTGGAGAGATACTCTATGGAACTCTTCCATCCCTTGAAAAAAGATTGGATGAACTTCAACATGAACAAGAGAAGAGGGAATGTCGAAACGAGGTCACGGACGATGATATCGCACTCGTTGTTTCGAGATGGACAGGCATACCTGTTGAAAAAATGTTGATGGGAGATAGGGAAAAATTATTGCAAATTGAAGATACTTTGAGGAAATCCGTTGTTGGACAGGATGAAGCGATCAATTCGATTGCGGATTGTATAAGACGTTCTAGGGCGGGAATTTCTGATCCAAATCGTCCTATAGGGTCATTTTTGTTCTTGGGTCCAACGGGAGTTGGGAAGACTGAATTGTCGAAGAGTCTCGCTCAATTTTTGTTTGATGATAGAAACAATATGATTCGAATTGATATGTCCGAATATATGGAGAAACATTCTGTTGCAAGACTTATAGGAGCTCCTCCAGGGTATGTTGGATATGAGAAGGGGGGAGAACTCACGGAAGCTGTCAAGAGGCGTCCTTATTCTGTTGTTTTGTTTGATGAGATTGAGAAGGCACATAGTGATGTTTTCAATATTCTTCTTCAGGTTTTGGATGAGGGACATCTAACAGATGGACTTGGAAGGAATGTGAATTTCAAGAATACGATAATAATATTGACATCAAATTTGGGGGCCGAATATTTTTTGAATAGGAATAACACGAAGGAAATGATCAATGCGGAAGTTATGTCGACCGTACGTTCATCTTTCAGGCCGGAACTCATAAATAGACTTGATGAGATTATTGTTTTCAATAGCCTTTCAAAAGAGAATATGATGGGGATTGTTGATATTCAATTGAAAGACCTATCGATTCGTTTGAAGGACAAGGGTATTGAAGTTTTGTATGATGATTCTCTAAAATCGTGGTTGTGCGAGATAGGGTATGATCCAATCTATGGAGCACGTCCATTGAAGAGGTCCATTCAGAAGAATGTTCAGGATATCGTTGCGAGGATGATTATATCGGGCGAGATTTTAGATAATTCCAAGATAAAAATTTTGTATGATGGAAACAGTGTGAAAGTTGAACATCTATAAAAAATTTTAGAGTAATTTTGCGAATATTTTTCACAAAATTACTCCATTTTTAAGGAATGATGTTCTTGAGGGGTTGATGCGATCGTCAAAAATCTCACGATATTGGCCCCTGAATTTTTCAATGTTTTTGCGCAGGAATTGATCGTTGAACCTGTTGTGAAAACGTCGTCTACGATGATTATGTTTTTGTTTTCGAGATTTTTCTTGCAGGTGAATGCATTTTCAACGTTTTCCATACGTTCTTGAAAATTTTTAGTTGATTGAAAGGGAGTACGTTTTATTCTCTTCAGTATATTATTTTTAAGGGGGATATTCGAAATAATCGATAGGTATTTCGCGAATATTGATGGGGGATTGAATCCTCTGTATAAAATTCTTGATATATGAGATGGGACAGGGATTATATAATCAATATTATTAAAAATTTCGGGGTATTTATTATATATAAGGGAGGCACATATTTTTGCTGTTGTTTCGTCTGCATGTTTTTTTATGTGCATGATGATTTTTCGAGAGAATTTATCGTATACGAACAATGAACGTCCAACATCGAAAAAATTTTTCTTTCTTTTAAAACAGGAGTCACAATATTGAATGATATCTTCCGAGAAATTTGAATCGAGAATTTTACCACATGATGGACAGTATGGATCGGATATGATCGTTATACTCTTGAAACATTCCGTGCAAAATATCGCATCCTGATCGATTTCGCAAGAACAAATTAAACATTTCTTTGGAAAAACCCAATTTAATAAAAGTTTAAGATTGTGTAAAATTTTAGATTTTGAAAACAATGTAATATGTCCTAAAATTTCTATATGTGTCATATGAAATATTATATGTTGTTTGTTATGAAAAATACCTCTAAAAATTTCTTATATTTTTATTTTGTTGTATTGTTTTGTTTGGTGGGGTGTGATATTGCGAATGAGAAGAAATATTTATCTTCGAAAGTTGATGTGAAGGATATCAAAAAATTGACGACTCCTATAGACGAGGATTTTGAGATCGACAAGATAAATATTCAAAAACCTAAGAAAAAACAGGAGATTATTATTCCAGACTCCTTGAAACAACCTGTATCCTTGAGTTTGAGTGAGAAACTTCCTATAAAAAGTGTGTTGTGTGAGGCCGCAAAAAAATTGAATATCGATTTTCAAATGGATCCTTCGATCGATAATCGGATTATATTTTCTGCGAATAATAGACCTTTTATCAATGTTTTGGACGCGGTCTGTGATATGGCGGATCTAAGATATAGTATCAACAATAATTTTGTTTCCGTCGTGAAGGACACACCTTATAACTGTGTCTATGATGTTCAGTTTTTGAATTTATCGAGGGATAGTGAAAATAATATTTCAATTGCAACGGAAGTTTCATCGGGCGCATCCCCCGAAAATTCGGGTTCAGATTCGAAAAGTCCCGATAATCAGAAAATATCATCATCAGACAGTAGTGTGTCTGTGAGGACGAAAAATGATTTCTGGGGAGAACTTGAAAATGGTATAAAAATTATACTCCAGGACAATAACAAGGATAATAAATCTCAACCATTGTATTCAATAAATAAACAATCCGGTATAATAACAGTATACGCAAATTCTAAAACACAAAATCAAATACAACATTATATAAATAAAGTAAAAAATGCAACGACGAGTCAAGTTTTGATAGAGGCAAAGATTATAGAGGTCGTTTTGAAGAGTGAATATAGACGAGGAATAGATTGGGGACTCGTTGGAAAAAAATGGCAGATTGGAGGAAATTTAGCGGATAATTCTAATAAGGGACTTATATATTCGAGTGCATCGGGGAACGCAATGACATTTGGATATAATAATTCAAATAGTAATATGAAAGCCCTTTTGAATGTCCTCGAAGAATTTGGATCGATGCGTACGATATCGAACCCAAGAATAACAGCAATGAACAATCAATCTGCAGTTTTGAAAGTTGCACAAAATCACGTGTATTTTAAATTAAATTATGATAAAACTTATGGAGTGAATAATGTGAGTCGCGATGGGGTTTCTATATCGAGTGATATTCGAACTGTCCCTATAGGACTCGTTATGTTCGTCCAGCCTTCTATAGACGTCGAAAATGATACGATAACCTTATTTTTGAGGCCAACAATTTCAAAATTATCGGGGACAGTCAATGATCCAGCCGTTGATATAACATTGCAATCTATCTCTGATAATAAAAATGTCAAATATCAACCTTCTATGATCCCAATAACTGAAGTACGAGAAGTTTCATCAATTTTGAAACTGAAAGATGGAGAAATCGCGGTTTTGGGCGGATTTATGGAAGTACGTTCCGCAAAAAATAAATCAGGTCTTCCATTCGTTTCAGACGTTCCAATCGTTGGGGAGGCGAGTAGTTCATACGGAACGGGAGACGAAGTTGTTGAACTCGTCATATTGATAAAAGTCAGAATCGCAAAGGATCAAGAAAATCAGAAGGCAACTGATATAAGACTTCAAAGATTTGTTCCTGATCCTAGACCATTCTAAACAATTATTCTACGACGATCTCATTGATAATTTCTGGGAATTTCGATATGAAATAATCGCGCATAGCCTTATTTTCACGGACACTTATATTGAAGAGTATTCCAATAGGGAACCCAAAACGACGGATATCTGCACCTCTTGATAGAAGAATATCCATTATTTTTATTTGTTCCGCGCGTAAACTAACGAACTCAATATCTTCGAGATCTGACTCCTCTTGATAATCTTCTTCTTCTTCTTCAGAGAGGGATTCATCGTATGTTTTAACAACATTATTATGCACGAATATTGCTAATGATCGAGAAATATCACTTATATACCAAATATTAGATCTTAAATATTCTATATCATGATCGATATATATCTCAAATACTTCATTTAATTTATTGACATCGTATTTTTCACATGCATCATTTATTTGGGGAGACACAGCAAATAAATACTGAGGTATATTATCAGAATCTTTGTATTGATAATAATCATGATGATCCTGAGACATAACAGATCCGATAAAAAGCGATCCAAATGCAATGATATATTTCATATTGAACATAAAAATTCTCCTGTAAAATATTCGACGATCCTATAAACTACGAAAAGATGTTGGGATTTTACGGTTCACGTCATGGTTTGTATTCGTCATTAGAACCGCGTTATCAACACCATTAATTTGATGTATCATGTTATCTTCATGTCTATAATAACAAAATTCTGCAGTCGTAGATTTTTCAAGAAGAGAGTAAAAACGATTCAATATACGGCCATCTGGAACAATATGGTTGTCACGTATATAATTCGTATAATGTCTAAATATTCCTGCAAATTCACGCGCATAATTGGGTTTGTTGACAATTCTCCTTCTTGTACCTGTATGTGATTCATATTCATCACTAATCAATCTTTCTACTCTGTTAGACATTTCATTGAAAGTATTCCAATCATTGAATACAGCCTTCAATAATAATACATCAATAAACGTACGGTTTTTCTCAAATGTTTCTGGATTACGCACTCCTTCACGAGGTGGGATTTTGAAAGCACTACATTTCCTCGCGAATTCTATCTCTTGATTAGACAAATTATAATCTGCCGCGATTTTGTTGATCTTATCACTTATAGAATTTGTGATATGTCGAAATGTATGTTGATCCATATCGTTATGTGTTCCCATCACATCATGATCCTGAGACATAACAGATCCGATAAAAAGCGATCCAAACGCGATCATATATTTCATAATGTCGAAATTCATATTGTTTACTCCTAAAAACATTCGTACTATGGATAATTATATTATAATATATTTATATTGTCAATCATTATATAATAAAAATATAAAATATATTGATATAAAATGTCATAATGAAAACTAATCATAAAATTGTATGAAAATGTTTGAAAATTTAATAAAATCTTAATTGATGGATATTTAATTTTATGATAAGAGAAAATGATGAAGGATATTAACAATATATTTCAAATTCCATTGAATATCAATTGGCACGAGGGAATGCTTTTATCACAACATCATTTTCAACAGAATGATTTAAGAAATTTTCATATTCTCGCTCATCAAATAAGATTGTTGTCGAGTAATCATTTTGGAGTATGTCATTTAAGGATAGACAATGTTGCGCTTCCCGATGGGATATATCGTATCAACGAGATAGAGGCTGTTTTTCCCGATGGATTGATATACAGTTTTTTTCGGAATTCTGGATTAAATCTAAAATCATTAGAGATAAATATTCTTGATTATATCAAAGAAAATACAAATGAAATTGATATAAAATTAGTTATTGCAAGGAGTATTGAGAATTCGTCTCCTATCCTCGGAAATCCAGCGAGATATTATTCCGTTGAGGGGGATATCGTTCAGGATCAAAATATCGCGGAAAATGAGATACGTATTCCAAGATTATTTCCAAACGCATTTTTATACGCGGGGGACGATATTCCTGAGATGTGTATAGGATTCACGTTGTGTAAGATAATTCGATTGGACGGGGTTTTTCACGTGAAAAATTGGACACCTCCTTGTTTTTTCATAGAGAAACATTTTCCATTGTGGAAGAGATGTTCGATCCTCGCATCAAATCTTCGAGAAAAGGCCGTGTTTTTATCTGATAAGCTGAAGAATAGATCATATAATTCTAATAGTGAATACTCATCGGATACAGAATTTTTATTACGCCAGATCATAGAAATACTTCCAGGATTTGAAGCGGTTGTCTATAGCAATCACATACGTCCATACGAATTGTATACGGAACTCGCGAAAGTTTTGGGATCTGTCTCGTGTATTATTCCAGAGGACATTATTCCCATAATGAAACCATACGATCACAATGATATTGATTCGAGTATACTTCCCATAATCTCCCTCATCGAACATTATATATCATTGATTGAGAGGGGGTATGGAGTTTTATTATTCACAAATAAAGAGAGGTTTTTTTATAAGTATATCAGTGAGGAAGAGTATACAAAATTTGTGAGATACAATAATAATAGGTTATATATTGGAATAAAATCACGAAATACTTTGAATTTTGATAGTATTGATAGATGGATGGAGGGTGCGATAATCGTCTCAGATTTCGCGATAGAAAATGTGAGGACAAAGAGAGTTCAAGGACTCCGTCGAAATGTTATGAGTGAGAATCTCGTGTCAAAAATTATGCCACGATCTGGAATACGTATGTTTGAAATCGAGATAGATCAAAATTTCATAAAACCTGAACAAAATCTTCATATTTTCAATCCTGGGGATGATATGGATTCGAGACCCTCTGAAATCAATATCTATATCCCGCGTGATAATAAAAAATAAGGATACTAAAGAAATATGCACTTCAAAGCGAGCAATAGTCCAATAGTCCACGGATTTCAAGCATTCTATTATGAACTTCTTCGTCAAAAGGAGAGGGCTTTGAGCGCGTATTTTTCAGGAAGTATTCAAAACAATGATCCTAGTATAAATAATAACTCATCAATAGATAATGATAATAACTCAAATGAAGAGATAGTATACGATGAAACAAAAATTTTGACGACAGAAGAAGATGGAACGATCGTATACTCCGTTGAAAACAAGGCCAATGAAATCGAGGGGATGATCGTTAGTATACAAAAAAGAATAATATCAACTCTCAATAATATTATCGATAATTTTATTCATAATTCGAGACTAAGTGAAAAAAAAATAGATGAAATAAAATATATTATGACTGTTCTTGTTGACGAAATTTTTATTAATATGAAATGGGAAGGATCAAAATATTGGAGATTCTCTCTCCTTGAAAAACAATTGTTTCAATCTGAAGTTGCGGGAGAAAGATTTTTTAGTTTGTTGGATCAGAATATTTCGAATACTAGTCAGTTGAATAATAATGATTGTATATTCGTCTATCTGATGGCCTTGAGTTTGGGTTTCAAGGGGAAATTTCGAGATATGGACAAGGGAGATGAATTTTTAACGTGGTATAAAGATAAGATGTATGCAATTCTCCATAAAAAATCATCAAAATTATTCTATCCAGGTCGATCAAAATTGATAGAATCTTGTTATGCGTATACTCTCTTTCAAGAAAACAATAACAATACACTCCCTGATATACATTTTTGGACATGGTGTGTTATTGGGGTTATATCGTTGTATATTGTCGTTTCATATATTATATGGTTTGGAATAACTGATGATATTCTATCGGTTATTCGAAGTCTCACAGAACAAATAAGAAGGGGACCTATCGTATGAATATCAATGGATTTTTCGCAGGCATTATAGATTCCATAATAAATGGTCTAAAAAGTCGTATAACATCCCTTCCTGTTTTGATAGGAATTATTTTGGGGATCGCGTTTATTTCGATGCTCATCGTCACGATTTGGACTCTCATCTCTATGAAACGTTCTGAAATGAACGCACGGAATATATTCGATCTCCCTCCCTCCGCTATGAAAAATAAAGATGAAGAAGATGAGAGTATAAATGAAGATCAATTTGTTGATAACAATAATCATAGAGTATTACCTTATGTTGGGGAATTTATCAATAAATATTTGATAACAAAAGGATATATAAGGGTCCATAGTATTGTTCGTTCATTTTTCAAGGCCATGGAATTTTTGAAGAATTCGTTGGGGAAGGGTTATAAATATAAACTCCCTTGGTTTTTGATATTGGGAACTGAAAATTCGGGGAAAAGTTCATTATTAAATGGATTTACGTCGGATGACATTTTTGATGATGATGAACGAGATGATTCAGATTGTACGTGGTGGTTTCTAAAGGGGGGAGTCGTCCTCGATATCAAGGGAGAGGATCTCATCCTAAAAGATTCCTGTCATTCGAACGAAAAAAATTGGTATTTAATATTCGATATGTTGTCGAGGTATAGATCAGAAAAACCAATTAATGGAATAATATTGACGATTCCTTGTGATGAATTATACGGTAAAAACAAGAGGAATATTGAAGATATAAAAAAACGAGCACTTCATATTTCAAGAAAATTGAGTTTCGCTCAGAATTATCTCGGATTGAAACTTCCCGTTTATATTGTCATAACAAAAACAGATGTTATTCCAGGATTTCAAAGTTTTTGTTCGGAAATTCCCGTTAGAAATAGGAATAATATGCTTGGATGGTCGAATCCCTTTGTTTTGGATTCTCTCTATTCTAGTCTTTGGATTGACGAGGCATTCGATAGTATTGAAGACGAACTCAATGAAATACGTATGGAAATTTTCGCGGAAAGTAATATTTCATCGACGATTGATGGAGTATTCGTATTTCCGAGTGAATTATTGACGATTAAAGAGTATTTAAAAATATATATAGATTCTATATTTAAAAATGGTTCTGTTGAAGAGAGGTTTTATTTGAGGGGGATATATTTCACGGGGGATAGCAAGATGGTTCCTCTCCTTCAACTCGATAAATCAAATAATAATCAACCCATGGCAATCCTCGGAACTCCCGATGCGGACATAAATGAGGCTGGAAATTTAACGGCTTCCTTTCGAAATGAGGAATATGCCCCTAAAAAAATATTCTTTTTTGAAGATTTGTTGTTGAAAAAGATATTCGTTGAGGAAGGAATCGCGAGTCCTATGAAGACGAAAGTATATCAGACTAATAAATCAATATTCATATCAAAAATTTCAACTGCAACATTTGTTATTATTGGGAGTTATGGATTATTTAATGCTAAAGATCAATTATATAACAATAGAAATTCTTTATATCCATCCCTCTTCAAGATCTCTTCCATAATCCAGGATGTTGGAAATCTCACGATGAAGAATCTTGAGGACAATGGAAATGAAATCCTTTCTGAATGTTCATCAAAACTCCTCATGATGATGCAACAGATAAATAACGCGCGATTTTCTTCTATCTTTGTTCCCGCATCGTGGTTTAGTTCGATAAACGGGGAACTCAAAGAGACTCTTCGTATATCATATCAGAGGGTCGTCGTTCGGACGATATATATGAATCTCATCTTAAAAGCACGCTCCCTCTTAAATCTGGAACCCTCAAAAAATGATGTATCAAAGAATATAGGAGAACTTCTCAATCCTTATAAGAGTCGCGAATATATGCTGATGAAATCATATATTTCAGGATTGATAGAACTCGAAAAAAATATAAAAAAATTTGATTCACTTCGAAGTTCTGGGGATCCAAAAGATTTAAATGATCTTATAAATTACACTTTTAATGGATCTCTTCCAAATGAATTCTTGGAGAATTATGAACAATACAGAAGTATACTTATGAATACTCCATTTCCATCGATTGATCTCAGCCCATATAAAAAAGTTGCGTATGATGTTCTGATAAAATTGTTTCAAAATTATTTAGACGCAATTTTCACAAATCGATCGAAGAATAGTATTATATCGACACTCAATCAATTTATTGATTCAATCGTCAAACAGAATATCTCAAAAATCCCAGATTTTAAAGGTTTGAAGGACTTTTCCAATCAATTGACGGAAGTTTGTCGCGAATTGGGGGATGAAGGAAAAACATGGCTCGATAATGATGTTTTCGCGTCCGACAAAGAATATGATAAATTTTTAGATGATGTTGAGTCTCTCTTTGGAAAAGATGTCGCTCAAAATATACTCGATATAACGGCCGTTAATTTTGGGTATTTAAAGGCTAGATTATTGGAGTTTAATAACTTAATAGAAAGTGATATTTCAAATAATAAAAAAATAGAGGAAAATAAAAAGAAAGAACAGAAAAGCCTTCCATTATCTCACGGTATATTCAAGATTCAAAGATGTTTATCATCGTTGTGTCAGGAACCCTATATGATCGAACCCCAGGATTATAAACTCATAACAGAAATTCCAGAAGGAAAAATGATATTCTGGGACGATGAGATGATACAATATGCCTACGATATGGGAAAACGATATGATCAATTTTTTTCATCGAAAATAAAAGAATTTCCAAGGTCTATGCAGGAG
>CAMYPB010000020.1 GCA_947285985.1 uncultured Holosporaceae bacterium | reverse complement strand
ACCTATGGAAAATATCCCATTATATATCGCTCGAAAACATGGAGAAGAAAAAGTCGAATATCTCCACGAAACATTGGAACCCGTCCTAAAAAATACGTATGGTATCATGATATATCAAGAGCAAGTCATGAAAATCGCACAGGTTATGGGAGGATATACACTCGCAGCCTCTGATCTCCTTCGTCGCGCTATGGGAAAAAAGATCAAAGAAGAAATGATAAAACACAGATCTATTTTTTCAAATGGTGCGCAAGAGCGAGGAATTCCAAAAAATATCGCAGAAAAAGTCTTCGACCTCATGGAAAAATTCGCGAGCTACGGATTCAATCGGTCCCACGCGGCCGCGTACGCACTCGTATCTTATCAAACAGCATATCTCAAAGCAAATCATCGACGAGAATTTTATATTGCAACAATGAATCTCGATATAGGAAATACAGAAAAAATCGCAATGTATGTCCAAGATATCAGGTCGTCTGGCCTAAAAATTCTCCCACCAGATATCAATAAATCGGAAGGATCATTTTCAGCAGGAGACAACAACGATGAAATACGCTATGCATTGGGCGCTCTGAAAGGAAGCAGTGTATACACAGGAAATGAGATCGTTGCAGAACGTGAAAAAAATGGTCCCTTCAAGGATGTTTTCGATTTCTTCAAGCGTCTAGACCGAAAGATATTAAACAAAAGACAAGTTGAATCCCTCATACTCTCTGGTGCCTTCGATTCCCTACATCCCAATAGACGTCAACTTTTTGAATCTGTCGAATCCTTAATATTAGATAAAATTGATAGTACTCAGATTAAGAATAAGCAGATGTCATTATTCAATAACGATAAAAACCACAATAATGTCGACCTAAAAAACGTCCATGAATGGGGAGTCATAGAAAAACTCGAAAAAGAACGCTCGATCATAGGATTTTATCTGAGTGACCACCCGATGGATGTGTATGCAGACTTCTTAAAATCGTATAATATAACACGAAGCAAGGACTTCCTGGAAGTCAAATCAGACGTTAAAATCGCGGGAATCCTACTTAGTAAAAAGGAACGCCTTTCAAAAAATGCACAAAAATACTGCTTTCTCGTCATCTCTGATAAGGACAATTCATTCGAGGTTACAATATTCCCAGACTTATATTCCAAAATATCGCAAGATCTCAATATAGGAACAGCCTACATAATGGATGCCAACATAAAAGTCGAACTAGGAAATCTTAAAATACTCGCAACTTCATTTCAAAGCATAGATTCCATAATACAACATCAAAAAGTTTATATTCTCCTTGAAAATAACGCAGATATAGACCAACTGTATAACACTATAGATTCCATGGAAGATGGCAACAATCAAATATCATTCATAATATACAAAACCTCCTCTAAAAAAGTTGAAATTGAAACAACTTATAAGAAAAATCTATCTATAGAAAATAGACGCAAACTATCAAATATACCAGGCATCTCCTTCTATAAGTAGGATATTGACTATCACAAAAAATAAGCCAATACCCACCCTATAAATTAGTATTATTTTTCCAACTGAGACAACATAGGAAGAAGCAGACCGTTGATAAGTCCAAGTCTCATTTTTAATGCTGTCAATTCGGCCGCAGAAAATTCAAGATTTTTCTTCTTAACAGTGCTTCCTTCCAACATCTTGTACACAGGAGCAAGATACGTCCCATTTGAATAATATATCGATGAATCAGATAGGACATCCATACCAAACATTATATCATGCAGACTCTTTATGGACGACACTATGCTTTTTAGAAGGTCCTTTGACATAATATAATGTTCAAAAAACAACGACTTAGATAGTATAGAATCACTCTGCAATTTTTTGAGCTGTCCCAAAAACGTTTCCTTCAAATCTTCTTTATGAACGGCCTCGAATATAGGAATAAGCTTGTCATCAAAATCAGCAACCCCTATAGAATCCATCTGCTCAAGAAGGAGTGATGTCTTGGAAATGACTTCCCCCATAATATCCTGAAATCCAAGATCACAATTGCAACATTGAGAAAATCTTGGGAACGAAACTGTTATGGCTTCAGGAAAATCCTTCTTGGAAATATCACGATCATTCGTATATCCAACGTGTAGATTTGGAATCAACAAGCACAAAGACAATATTTTCACATACTTCATAAATAAACCATGAATAAAATAATCCTCATTTATTATTCTAATATTCATGGAATATTATGTCAATATGTGAAAATATCACACACATCACTAAACAGCCGATATTATATTTTCATCATTATTAACATCAACTAAATTCTCTATATACCCTATCATATAAACTAAATCATTGAAATAATCTAAACAAAAACCAGGAATCATTTCGCGATTAGCATTACGCAATATGACATAATTCCCATTTCCAATATTATAGCCTACATTTTCTCTTATATTTCTAACCCTACAAAAATCTACTGCAAAATTATTCTTAGCGCTAACAAGATTTTTATTATACGTTTGCAAATCAACCCGATATGTATACCATCTAAAAGATCTATCAACTTTCACATTATCAACAAAAGTTTTCAAACTTGATACCAAATTCCTGGCCTTACTTTCAAGATCAACATTGTATATCACCACAAAATTATTACCATTAAAATCCGATGAATAACCTTTATAGTATGCTCCTTTTATTATGTCCAAAAAATATTCTCCATTTTGAATACGAGACAGTAAGTCATCAATTATGTTCACATCACCTGAACAACATGTGAAACTCTGTCTTCTTTCTTTAAATGTCACAATTTGTGAAGAATTTTGAGAACTTGCGTCATTTAATTCAGATTGTAAGACACTATCATTCATAGTAAATCCTGATGAAATTAACATCATGCTCAATAACAAAACCTTTTTCATAAATATTCTCCAAATATAAATGTAATAAAAATTATCAATACATCAAATATAGTGTATTTATACGAGTGTGTCAACATAAAAATAATATCTTCACACAAAATATTGAAATAAAATCACAGTATTGTAAATAAAAATCCAATAATCTAAAACACGAATATATGATGAAATTCGATATAAAACGAGATGGCGCGCCCTGGAAGATTCGAACTCCCGACCCACAGCTTAGAAGGCTGTTGCTCTATCCAGCTGAGCTAAGAGCGCGCAACAATAGATTATCTTTCCACATACAAAAGATAATTATATATTATCATATTTTTTTGTGTTTGTCTATACACAAAATGAAAAAAATTGTGATAAGATATAAAAAGATTAAATATTATGTGAAATATAGGTTATATATGAGAGAGATCGCACTCGATACTGAAACGACGGGATTATCCTATAAGGAAGGGGATAGGATCGTTGAAATAGGATGCGTTGAGATCATCAACAAAAAAACAACGGGAAATGAATTTCATGTATATATAAATCCCGAACGTGAATTATCTCTCGCATCTGAGAATATAACGGGTTTACGTTATGAATTTTTGAAACAGTTTGATACTTTCGATAAAATTGTCGATAAATTTATTGAATTCATAGGAAATGATAGACTCGTGATACACAACGCAGAATTCGATACTGGATTTTTGAATCATGAATTATCTCTTTGTGGACGTGAGCCCTTGAAAAATGAGATTATCGACACTCTTTATATGGCCAAACAGAAATTTCCAGGTGCTCCCGCGACTTTAGACGCGTTATGTAAGAGATTTTCGATAGACAAGACTATAAGAACGAAGCACGGAGCATTGATCGACTCTATCCTCCTTGCGGAAGTATACAATATAATGTCTGTTGAAATAAATCAAAAGGATATATTTAGTATGTTTGGGAATAGTTCTATTGTTGAACAAAATGAATATAAACATTCTAAAAATATACCATATCGATCATTTTCTCCTTCCAATTTAGAATTAAAAAATCATTTAGAATTTATAAAAAATAAAATAAAAAATCCATTATGGGATCAATTCAAAACTACAGATGAATAAAATACAATATTCTTACTTTATATTATGTTTTATTTCAAGATCATCATTCGAGATATACAATAGATATTGAATTATATTGACAAATAGAGTAAAATTTTGGAAGTGTATCATATTTTGTTATATACAAGTTCAGGGTAGATTATAGTGTTTCATTTATTTCGTCAAATTATAGCGCAAGTATTGAGGAATTATTCGAAAGTATCGAATGATGATTTTGAGTTATTGGAGAATAGGATATTAATAGATGTTCCAAACAATCCGAATGTTGGAGATTTGTATACTAATGCTGCGATGGTTTTCGCGAAATCCTTGAAGACAAATCCTCAAATACTCGCAAAATCTATTTGTGATTCTCTCATGGAAAATGATTTTATTTTATCTGCTGAGATTGCGGGACCTGGATTTATAAATATGAGACTCTCGAATAATGCGTGGTATTCTGTTATAGATTCTATTCTCGACAAAAAGGAGTCATATAGTTTTCAGAATATAAAAAATAATGAGAAAATAAACGTTGAGTTTGTATCTGCAAATCCAACGGGTCCCCTTCACACAGGTCACGCGAGGAACGCGGTCTTTGGAAGTGTTATAGTGAAACTCCTCGAAAAAATAGGATACAATGTCACGAAGGAGTTCTATATAAATGATCAGGGAAATCAAATAAAATCTCTCGCAAGATCATTATATTTGAGATATAGGGAAGTTTTAGGTGCGAATATTTCGGAATCTGATTTCACGGAGGATATGTATTGCGGGGAATACGTCAAGGATTTAGCAGAAGAATTTGTCGCAACATACCAAGATAAATTTTTAAATAAAGATGAATCCGAATGGTTGGATTTTTTCGCAAAGTATTCTGTTGAAAAGATGTTGGATAATATAAAATCCGATTTAAAATTATTGGGGATCGAGATGGATGTCTACACATCTGAAGCGGATGTATGTCGTCGCAAGATGGTTGATGAAGCCCTTGGAATCCTGACGGAATGCGGAGATATATATGATGGAATCATTCCAAAACCAAAGGGAATCGAAGTTGAAGATTGGGAAGAACGTCCTCAAACCCTCTTTCGATCAACGAAATATGGGGATGATATAGACAGAGCCATTCGAAAGTCTGATGGATCGTGGACGTATTTCGCGGGGGATATCGCGTATCACCTCGATAAAATTCGACGTGGTTTCAAACATATGGTTGGGATTCTTGGAGCGGATCACAATGGATATGTCAAACGACTCAAGGCCGTTGTGAAAGCATTGAGTAATGGAGAGGCCGATATAGAAATTCAATTATATCAACTCGTGAATTTCTTGGAGAATGGAAAACCTATACGTATGTCGAAACGTGCGGGAAATTTCATAACATTACGAGAGGTCGTAAATCGCGTTGGAAAGGATATAACAAGATTTATGATGGTTTCAAGACATCACGATGTTATGATAGATTTCGATTTCGTGAAGGCCGTTGAATTTTCTATGGAAAATCCTATATTTTATATTCAGTATGCATACGCTAGAATATGCTCAGTATTTCGAAATGTTCAGACAATATTTCCAAATATAACAGAAGATGAATTGAGAAATTGTGATAAATCTATACTGAAAGACGAAGCCGAAATCAATCTCATAAAAGAATTGAGTCTGTGGCCTTCGAAAATACAGTCTGCAGCCAACTCTTTGGAACCTCATAGAATTCCTCATTTCCTCCATGAAATTGCGTCATGTTTTCATTCGTTGTGGAATAAGGGAAAAAATGATATGACATTGCGATTTATAGATGAAAATGATAGAAATTCAACTCTTGCTAGACTTGCGTTATTAAATGCAACCAGAATTATATTAGCAGATGGGTTTAATATTATTGGGGTGAGCCCTATAGAAGAGATGAAATAGTTGTTTGTTATAATATATCGAAAAGGCATGACATTATGATATCAGGAAATTTTAAGAGAAAGAATAACGAGAAAAAACCGGGATACCTGAGATATGATGATGTCTTTATGTCCAATAATTCGGGTTATAATTCGCGTAGTCAAGATAATCTAAGACGTAATCAAAATTTTTCGTCGAATCGTCGTCAACAGGATGTCTATGATAATGATTATGAAGATGAGTATTATAACGACGATATTCCTCAGGAAAACGATGATTATGACGATCGTGTATCGATGAATAATGGTGCGAATTATAATCAACAAAACTATGATAATTCACATGTCGATTATGATGATGATGACAATATTGATGAAGTATACGATGATAGAAATTTCAGACAATATAGAAACTCTCGAGATATTCGTCGAGAAAATTCATCATCGTCGTCATCAAGGGGATATTCAAGACGTGATATGAGGGATAACGTGAATTTTTCCTCACAACATCCGATGAATAATAGACGTCCATCCCCTGGAAATGAACTCATCGACGAAAAAATGATTCGTTTTCAAAAAAGACAACTCCCTCCCCTTCAAAGATATGGAAATAGTCGAAATAACAACAATTTTCGAGATTATGACGATTCAGAATATTGGAACAATGACAATGATGACTATAATCCTAGACGTTTCCTTCCAAATCGAAATGGGATGTCTTTTAAAAATATTTGGCACAAATTTATCTTAACTTTTGCAGGTCTTATATCTTTGGTTTGTGTATCTTGGATTTTATACAATTGGAACAACAATGATTCTCAAAATAATCCAAAAAATTTGAGTCAAAATCCGACGATTATTGAACCTGAGAACCCTTCCTTCAAAGTTTTGCCTGATGAATCTCAAAATTCATCGAATAATGTTCCTCATCAAGACAAGAGGATATACGACAGGATGGGAAAAAGCAATCTCAACAAAAAATCATCGAGCGAGGATATAACTTTGTTGCCCCCTCAAGAAACCCCCTCCATAAATCAAAATGAGAGAGTTGAAGAGAGTATTCCCGAGCAGAATACAAATAATAATGTCAATATGAACAATAAACAGAATATTGTTCAAAATAATAATAATGATAACAACAATATTAATCAGGATAATATTTCAACGAATACTCCACCTAACAACAATGATGAAGAATATGCTATCGTCGATGACAAGGTATATTATATAAAAATTTCTTCAAATAAAAATAAGGCTGTTCTTCAAGGTGAGATAAATAATATACGCTCGCGATATTCCGATAAAATCGATGGGAAAGAATGTTCTATAAAATCCGTACGTGATAAAAACAGAGAGAAAAAACATGCGATCCTCATAGGTCCCTATGACTCGAGAAATCAAGCAATTGAAATCGCTCAGAAATTGAATACAAGTTGTTCAGTTGTTGCAGTCCGTGAATAATAAATTATTATTATGAACACAAACGATAAAATACGTATCCTCGAAACTCAAATATTATCGAGAGGTATTTTCGATAAATTCTTGATAAATGCGTTTTTATCAGTTGATCTCGATGATTTCATCCCTCACAAATATAAACGTAATTGTTATATAGATAAGGATTTAAAATTTGAAGAAAATTGTTTCATTTTGAGAACACACTATCTCGCGAGAATAATAAACAATATCTTAAAACATACGACAAATTTTAATAAAACTGACATTCTTGTTATTGATGATTTCACAGGCTACACATCGTCAATATTATCCAATATTTTCGATAATGTTTATATTTCAACACCTGACAAATCTGTTATTGAAAATATCCATAAAAATGATTCAAATTTAAGGATTATCCAAGACGTGAGGGAAATACACAAACAATTTGATATGATATTATGTGTATCTCGTATATACAATTTTGAGGATGAATCCATAAAATATTATGATGATATCCTTAAAAATGATGGATCTATATTTTTTATTATGGAGAACAACGAATATATAAATCTGGATATTTCTCCTAGAATTATACGCACAAATTTCACACGACGACACAACAAGACGAATATTTTTGAATTCTCTCTTGATATAACGAATTATTAGATATTATCTAACGACCATTTAGGTTTAACTGAGAAATTCAGATCAGAGAAAGTATATCCTGATTTTATTCTTTCAATTGCAGTCCATCCTATCATCGCGGCATTATCCGAACACAAATTTAAAGGGGGTGCGAAAAAATTTAAATTTTTAACTTCACACATCTTTTTTATTTCGGACCTCAACGTAATATTCGACGCAACCCCCCCAGAAATTACGATATTCTTTATATCTTGATTCATAATATTTAAAGCTTTCGAAAATTGTCTCAAAATAGATCGTACGACGATATTCTGAAAGGAAGCCGCTATATCGCATTTATCTTGTTCTGTTATATTTTCCCCCAAATTTTCGATATGAATACGAGTGGCCGTTTTTATCCCGGAAAACGATATATCACAACCATCCCGTTTTTGAAGAGGAATTGTATAAGGAAATCTATCCTTGTCCCCATACATAGACGCATTCTGGATAGATGGACCTCCAGGATATGGAAGACCCAACATTTTCGCGACCTTATCGAAAGATTCTCCCGCTGCATCATCGAGAGTCTCCCCTATTATTTTATACTTTCCAATTCCAAAGACTTCAACAAATAAAAAATTTCCACCTGAAGTCAATAACAATAAATAAGGGAATTCAACATTAAAACAAAGTCGAGTCGTCAATAAATGTCCTTCAAGATGATTTATTCCCATGAAAGATTTACGTTTCATCATCGCGATACTTTTTGCAGTTGTGAGCCCAACAAGTAATCCTCCAATAAGTCCAGGTCCTGCCGTCGCGCATACTACATCTATACTGTCTAAATTAGTATTCGATAAGTATAACGCCTCATTGATTACATCACTTATATTTTGAAGGTGATTTCGAGCTGCAAATTCTGGGATAACTCCCCCATATTTTTTATGTATTTGAATCTGAGAATTGATGACGTTCGATAAAATTCTCCTATCTATCGAAGAACTTTCATCCGTCACGATTGAAGCAGACGTTTCATCACAACTCGATTCTATGGCCAAAACTTTCATGAGAAACAAAACTCCTTATAAAACTCCTGGCTTCCAAGATGTTTTATCTTGTATCCAGATCTTTTGTTGATCAAAACCCAAACATCGATAGTCTTCAGAACGTATACGAGAAGAATCCATATCTGATATATTAAATATATCTATTATTTTATCAAAATTTTTCAATAAATCTTTGTTTTTTATGTCAACTCCATTGTGTATCAAGGAAGATGGACTATTCTTGAATTCTATCTCATCGGAAATCCAAATACGACAAAAATCTATCTTGTCGTCAGGAATCGAAAACTTGCTCCCATGAGGAATGAATCCAAGTCTTGAATATGTCCATATCTTCGCATCAAAAAACCTCGTCTCATCATCAGAAGACGTCAACAATAATGTGTTTTCCTTGGATTCATAAAATTTTTCACACAATTTTAAAACAATTTGCGAAAAATCTGAGGATATTGCATAAAAAACTACTGATTTATTTCCTGACATTTTCTCTCTATATTTTTCGATATTTTGTCGAGTATTGCGTTCACGAATTTGAATTCACTTTGCCCAACAAAATATTTCGAAACTTGAACATACTCGTTTATTATAACAGGTATATCAGTCTTTTCAAATTTCATTTCGAGAATTGCGACTTTTATTATACATTTCATCATGATTTGCATACGCTCGAGAGAATAATTTTCTGAGAGAGAATTTCTGATAATCTCGTCAGTATCAAATTCTGTATTATCAAAATAAGAGACAAGTCTTTTGAAAAAATTCAATTGTATATGTTTTAATAATGGTTCCTCTTTTAAATAATACTTAATAAAATTATTGAGAATAACTTGAGTATTATTTCCCGTTATTTCTTTTTGATACATAACTTGACATGCCCCAATTCTTGAAGCATGTTTCGAAACTATCTTGGACGACGACACAAGACAAATCCTGTATATAAATTGACATGCATAAAAATATACAATAAAATCAAGCAGATTGCTATATTTTATAACAAAATAATTATGAAGTATTTTATTGCAGGGCTTCTCACAGTATATCTCAATATATCCTTCGCAAATACATATATTGAACATTATGTCTTCTATCATTTATCTCACAAAAACTTAAATGATATTAAGAATTATTTATGGAAATCTGCAGAGTCCAAAATTTCAGATGACGATGCATCGTATATTCTTGGAATATTATACCTTGGAGAATATGGATTTCCTAGAAATTTAAAATTAGCGAAGTATTTTCTAGAAAAATCCGCGTCTATGAAAAATCCACGGGCAATCCATTCTGTGGGAGATGGATATTATTCCGGAGATACACATCCAAAAAATTTAAAAAAAGCCCTCGAATATTATGAAAACGCGGGAAAATTGGGATATGGACCCTCACAATTCAATGCGGGAATTATATATATGAAATATATAAAAAATAACATAAAAGCAATGTATTGGTTCAAAAAAGCATTCAATAATAAAAATTTAGACAATTCCATACGTCAGAAGATAAAAGATTATATCGATGAAATTAATAGATAAAACATATAAAATTTATATCATATCCTTTATTATTGGATTATTCGCGAAATTCTGTTTCTCAAATAATCCAGTATGTTATATCTATGCAATACTTATTTTCTCAATGTTTCTATCATTATTCTACAATGCAATACAATACATCAATAATAAACAATCATTCTATACGGGATATTCATTTGGGATGGGATATTTCCTGAGTAGTCTATATTGGGTTTTCTATTCATTTGAATGCGTTGGCCTAGAAATTCCAGGATATTTCGCGGTTATATTGTTATGTATGTATCTTTCGATATACACAGGACTATCATGTTATATTACATCAAAATTTCATAAAAATTCTGGAAAAATATCGTTCGTCATACTATTCGCAACATCCTGGGTTTTCTTTGAATATCTGAGGGGAATGATATTCACAGGATTTCCATGGAATCTCGTCGGATATACGACGTATGATATACCGTATTTTCCTCAAATTGCATCTATTTTGGGAATATACGGAGTATCCTTTATATTCCTCCTAATCATAGGATTCATATGGACGAGATCCATAAAATCCATCATATATTCTATATCATTGTTTTGTCTATGCTATACATTCGGATATCTTCATATAAATAATATTTTGGGGAATCATCATGAAATAGATCTGAAAAACGATTATGAAATAATCATGATACAACCCTCTATCCCCCAAGAACAAAAAATGAATAGAAATTATTTATTTCAAAATACTAATAAATGTATCGAATTATCACAAATATCAAACTTCAATATAAAAACAAAATATATTATCGTATGGCCTGAAGATTCTATAAACTGCTTCATAGAAGAGGCACACGAATTTAGACAGTATATTGCAAAAAATGTATGTCAAAATAATGACAATATTTTTATAATCTCTGGTGCAGATCGGAGAGAGAAAAACAATATATACAATTCATTATTTATTTTCGATAAAAATGGAAATATCTTAGATTTCTACGACAAAAAACATCTCCTTCCATTTGGAGAGTTTATCCCAGATTTCCTCTCAAAAACCCCTCTGAAAAAATTGACGGAAGGATCCATAAATTTTTCAAAAGGAACGAAAAATAGGAGGATAAATATCAACGATATAAAAGATATCAAAATAGATGTCATCATATGTTTTGAGAGTGTCTTCCCTGAAGAAATCGTTGAAAATCCAAAGGATAAACCGGATTGTATAATCAATATAACGAATGACGCGTGGTTCAAAAAATCGGATGAACCCATCCAACATTTAAAAACCGTCTGTTTTCGAGCAATCGAATATGGGCTCCCTATATTTCGATGTACGAACAATGGAATTTCATCATATATAAATCATTTCGGACAAATTATAAAAAAATTAGACACAAATGTTGTTGACAGTATAACAATCAATACAAAACAATTTATAACAGTAGACACTATATTTTCACAATATAAAAACATTCCGATTGTCTGTATATTGATCTCTATACTCCTGATATTTATAACATTATCTAAACATCAATGCAAATGAAGAATATAAAAACCAAACAGACATTGAAATTATGGACAACACAATCCCAACGGACATCCATTTCTTAACGGAAATATAGTTGTTCGTGAACATCAATATCGAAACAGGACATGTGTAGTGCGCCAACATATCGGATAACGAACTGAAAGCTGTCAACAATGTCATCAATTGTATTTTATCAATTCCAAGTGCAAGACCTGTCGTTAAAAATGGGAGATACAACGCGATTATACGCGACCCCTCACCCGAGAAAAAATAATGCGTGAAAAAATACACAATACACAAAATATAAACATGCATACTACTTGGAGTATACTGAATAATATGACTAATACTATGATTAAACCACTGAATTACTCCAAAATCCGTAAGATTATTCACGTATGATATCAAAATTCCGAGTGTAATAACAGAATTCAAAGCAGAATGATCAGATAACACATCCTTTATGGAAAACGTCCCTATCATTAAAAATACACACAATCCCAACAAAGTTGTTGTCATTATGTTTATCCCTATGATATCAGCCAATATCCACAAAACCAACATGCTACCAAAAACTATGATAACATACTTCTCATTTTTCGTTAGGGGACCCATCTCCTTGGATTTGTCATGCGCAACTTTTTGAAGTTCCCCAAGATTATTGACTTTCGGAGGAACTAAAAAATATAACACAAGTGGAATTATAAAAAGCAATATAATTCCAGGAATTATCATATTTTTCGCCCATGTTATCCAGTTGACAGAAACATCATGTTTTTCCATATAGTCAAAAATTATGGCATTCGAAATCATAGCAGTTAGAAACATATTGCTACATATCGAGTTTGCAGTCGTATAAACGAGAGTCAAAAACGAACCAACAGCCTTTATAGACGCATTCTTCACATGAGATCCTATATAACCCGACAAAGACGTCACGAGAGGAAATCCAATACTCGCAGATCTGGCCGTATTACTTGGGAGGATTGTCGATAAGAAAGTCTCCGTTAAAGATATACTATACGCCAAACCCAATATATTCTTCCCAAAAATCTTTAAAAAGAAATATGCAATACGAAGCCCAAGCGTACTACTCGTCACAGCCTTCGATAATGCGAGAACAAAAAATAAAAGCCATGGAACAGTGTTCGTGAATCCCGAAAATCCTTGAGTTTTCAAATCAATAGTCTTCGTTAAACTCGCAATCAATAAAGAAATAAATAAAAAGCCACACATCGGAAAAACTTCCAACATCATTCCAACCATCGTTGAAACAAATATGATGAGCATATGAAAACCACGTTCAGACAAACCAGACGGAACAGGCATAAAAACCCAAACAATAGATGCAATCAACAATATAAATATAATTCTTAAAAATTTTATTCCAGTTTTATGGTCTGAAAGAGACTTCCCTAATTTCTTCATAATTAAAGTTATACCCCTTATAAAATCATAATATCGTGGTGCTGAAGAGAGGACTTGAACCTCCGACCTACTGATTACGAATCAGTTGCTCTACCAACTGAGCTACTCCAGCATTGTCCTAGTGAAATTGAAGATCATAATCCGAAATAAAAAAACAAAAAAACACACCAAAAAACAGATTAAAAACTTCAAAATTTAGTCTACACACACTGAAAAATGGTCGGGAAGAGAGGATTCGAACCTCCGACCCTCTGCTCCCAAAGCAGATGCGCTAACCAGACTGCGCTACTTCCCGATATATCTATAGTTATATAATATTTCTTATTTTGTGTCAAGAAAATTATATAAGTTTGCCCATAAAATTTTATATTATTATCTATGAAAAAAGTTGTGTACGAAATATCACAATATAACATTTTTTATGTTATGATTGTATCATGTTTTTAAATTTCAAAAG
>CAMYPB010000019.1 GCA_947285985.1 uncultured Holosporaceae bacterium | reverse complement strand
ATTTTTTTAATAACTTTTTCTCAAAAACGTTAAAAATATAATATATTTTTTCCAAAAATTTGTGTTATGATCATTCATTTTTTCCAAGAAATCCAATGGCCACGAGATACATCTCAGATGATTCTTTTCTGCTGGAATCTGGTTTGAAGTGTGAAATTTTTTTAAAATATTTTTTTAATTCCGCTAACAAATAATTTTCGGTTCCCCCTTGAAAAACCTTGACAACCATTGATCCATTTGATCCAAGGAATTTTTTTGCAAATTCAAAAACTTCTTCGATGAGATTCATGATTCTCAAGTGGTCGATTTTTTTTATACCACAAGTTGATGGTGCCATATCACTTAGTATAACATTTGATTTATTATTTCCAATTATTTGTGATAATTTGTCTATAGTTTCATTTTCAAGGAAATTTCCCTGTATAAATTCGACGTTCGGGATAGGTTCCATTTCGAGGAGGTCTAATGCGATAATTTTCGAACATATTTTTGAGGCGACTTGCGACCATCCTCCAGGAGCTGATCCGAGGTCTATCACTATATCATTCTTGTGAATGATATTATATTTTTTTTGTATTTCTATGAGTTTATAGGATGCCCTCGATCTATACCCCTCTTTTTTCGCACGCGCGACGAAGGGATCGTTCATCTGTCTCATAAGCCAAGACCTCTACGATTTTTTTAATTTTTTTTTGAGAATAACCTTACTCATACGTGATATTTTATGATATAATATAAAAACTATATCTCATAGATTCTATGATTTGTTTCTCATTTTGTCAATTGGAAATTCAGTGTGTGTTTTGTTATAAACATTTTATGTTGATGCAATCCTTTTTCAAGGATATTATTTTTTATATAGGATTTTATCTTTTTTAAATTTTAAGAGGAATTTCCTTATTATGAACATAAAATGTCCATATTGTGGATGTGAATATAATTTAAAAGAGGACAATCTTCCAAAACCCATTGGAAATGAAAGGCTGGGATATGGTTGGTGGCTTCGATGTTTCAAATGTCATAAAAAATGGTGGCTTGGAAATTCTGTCGTACAATCCAAAATGATGGATCAAATTTCCGTTGGACGCGAAGATATACTCCGAAAACTTCATAAAATGAAAAAAAAGAATAAAAAAATACCATGCAATAATAAAAACAAGTTTATTAAAAAGAGATATATAGTTTTATTTATTTTAATGACAATTTTAGGATTATGTTATTTTAATAAAGACTTTTTTATGGAATATATACATCATAAAATAGACAGATTATCAACAAATTTGATTAGTAAATTGAAGCTTCAGGATGTTAAATACTTATTAGAAAATACGGAAAATCATGATAAAATATCTATGATTGTGACAGGGAAGATTTTAAATGAGGATGATTTAGTTTTGAAAGTTCGAGGTGTGAGGGTCGTTGTTTATGATCAAAATAATGTTGAAATTGTTTCTTGGGATGATAATATCAAAGAAGGATTTATTGTCTCGGGAGATGTCGTTGATTTTAGGACGATCCACGATATACCAAGATTTTCAGGAAATATTAGAGTAGATGTTTCACTTATATAAAATAGGATAAATTTTTATGCAATTGAATGTTGGGACAAGAGATTTGGAATTTAAAGAATTTCTTTCTTTCTTGCGAGATGGGGAAACAGTTGAGATTTATACGGATGGATCTTGTATAGGAAATCCAGGACCTGGAGGATGGGGAGTTGTTTTTGTCTCGAGAAATAGACGTACGACTCTATCTGGATTTGAGAAGATGACGACGAACAATAGGATGGAACTCATGGCCGCAATCAAATCTATCGAATCTATGCCAGAAAACGTTAATCTCGTTTTGTATACGGATAGTGCGTATGTGAAGAATGGGATTACTGTCTGGATAAAAAATTGGAAAATTAACAATTGGAAATCATCCACAGGAAAACCTATAAAAAATCAAGATTTATGGGAAAATTTGTCGAATGTCATTCAAAATCATAAAATAGAATGGAATTGGGTTAAAGGACATGCAGACTGCACAAACAACAATAATGCGGATTTTATCGCGAGGAGTGCGATAGTTTCCTCATATATGGAAGATGATTCTAGAACATTGTCTGGATTTGAAAAACCTGAATAATTGAGATGATGATAGAATGATAAAAAATAGAGGATTTTTCATAACGTTTGAAGGGGGGGAAGGATCAGGAAAGAGTCTACAAAGTCGTCTTTTGTATGAACATCTAAAAAATGATGGTTTCGATGTCGTCCTGACTCATGAACCTGGGGGAACATCTGGATCTGAAGAAATACGTAATATTTTATTAAAAGGCAATATTGATAAATGGGACCCAACATCCGAATCCCTTCTATATCTCGCATCAAGGTCTGATCATTGGAATCGTCTAATAAAACCTTCGCTTGATGATGGGAAGATTGTTATATCCGATAGATTTCACGATTCATCCGTCGTCTATCAAGGGATTTGTAAGAATATAGATATTTCATTTCTGGATTATATATATAATTTTATAACATCAAGAAGGTATCCTGATAGGACGTATTTTATGAAAATTGATCCAGAGATCGGATTAAAACGTTCTTTAGGGCGTGTTGATAATGATGAAACGAGATTCGAAAATATGGATATCTCTTTCCATAAGAATGTTTTGGATGGATTTTTGAGATTATCGCGGGAGTTTGAAGATAGATTCTATGTTGTCGATGGGAATATGTCCATCAATGATATACATAGCGAAATATATGATGACATCATAAAAAAAATATAATTTTGTCCATACATTAACAAAAAGTTAACTTTTTTGAGATATAATCATAGTATACAAAGGAAAATAGGGGAGAGTTATATTATGATTATTGCACGATTTTTGAAGATTTTGAGTATTGTTATATTTGGGATGGGGGCGTCTTTTTCTAATGATTCTGAGCTCTCGAATAACGTTGGGAAACTTGCGAAAGTTAATGCAGATATTATTGCAAATTTGATCGATTCTAAAATGGAAATTATCAATGTTTTTGCGGAGCCTATAATAGAAATTTTATCAGATTTTCAAAAGAAAGGGATAGTTTTCATTCATATGGGGGGTGATGATTATCGTCTCCTGACAAAAGGTGTACTCCGGGATTTGGATAAAGTTTTTGTTGTTAATTCGGGTGATATTCCGGATGTTAATAAGGAGAGAGTTTCCTTTATTTCCAAACAACTTCAAAGATGATGGAATTCGAGAATATTCTTCTCGAATTTTCGTTATTTTGAATTGATCTCTTGACTTTTTCTCTTGGATGTTGATAATGTTCTCATTCAAAAGTTTATAATAGGGGTTATGAAATATGAGTAGTATTCCAATGACTCTCAAGGGATATCAAAAAATCCAGGAAGAGATCAGAAAATTGAAGAATGTTGATAGACCTCAGGTTGTTGAAGCAATCGCGACCGCACGGGAATATGGGGATTTGTCTGAGAATGCGGAATATCACGCTGCGAAAGATAGACAGGGTATGATAGAAGCTCGTCTCGCGGATCTTGAAGATAAGTTGAGTCGTGCGGATGTCATAGATACATCAAAAATAAAATCTGAGGCTATTCAGTTTGGCGCGACGATAAACGTTGTCGATGAGGATACGGGCGTTGAATCAAAGTTTCAGATTGTTGGGAGTGATGAGGCGGACGTTAAGAATGGACTCCTTCCTATAACTTCCCCTATAGCTCGCGCATTGATAGGACAGAGGGTTGATTCAACCGTTGAAATCAATGTTCCAGGAGGTGTGAAAGTTTATACCGTATTGAAAATAGAGTATATATGATAAATTTCATATATGTGTTTTGAGCCCATCGAAAGCGCGTACTTAAAATTTTTTTATGACGCGCTTTTTTGTTTTATTGTGAATGAATTTTCAGGAAATTGCCATTCAAAATTAACTTGTTCACCAAATTTGTGAATAACTTTGTGAATAACACATTAAAAAATTGATTATACGCTTATTTTTCAGGGTGTACTACATGATTGTTCAATAATTGAGCATGCCTTCTATCCATTGGAAATATTGGGGTCAACATCTTTTTCTCTTAAAAAGTTAAAAAATTATTAATTTTATAAAGATGTGAACAATGTGTGAATAACTACGAAAATTACTCACAATCTGTGTGGAAAATTATATATAATTGAAATGGATAAAATAAAATTTATTTATTGAGGAAATCTTCAAACATCGAGATTGAATTATCTATAGTTTTAGAATGTAGAGCACGTGAATTCAATTGATTGATTATCTTATTTTGCGTATTTTTTATTGCATTATCAATTATTATGGACTGTATATCGTTCATAAACATACTATCTAGACGTTTTAACGTTTCCTGATATTCATAACTTTTACTTTCCATAAGTTTATTCAATCTTGTGTCCGATATTTTATTGATATTTTCTACTTCTATTTTTGCATTTTGATGCAGATGTTCGATTTTTTCATTATTGGACGTTTCATCAATTTTGATCATATCGAGCTTTGAAAGGGCAGATGTCTTGTTTTGTTCTGAATTTTTTATATTGCTGGAAATATTTTCGATATAAGACTTAAGAGATGCATCAAAATTTTTATATCCAAATTTATATAATAGGAATACCATCAACAAAAAACTAATGATCAAATATGTATGTACATCTTGAAATATCATCATCATAACCTTATCATACCCTCTATTTTAAGATAGCTTGACAAATCAGATCAGAGATCCTGTCTGTTTCAGATTCTATATTGGATTTCAATAATTTTTTTTCATCAGATATTTTCGAGATCGCAGATCCAATAAGTTTGTCATTTTCGATTTGTATAGCCTCACGTTTCTTTTCAAACGCGATATCTGCCTCTTTTTTTGCGGCCTTTATTATTTGGGAGGAATTTTGTATGGCCTCTTCAAGATTTTTCTTTATAGAATCCTCAATATTTTTGATCTGCGAATCTATCCCATTTTTTTCATCGATATTTTTTTGTATGTAATCATTTCTCGTATTAAACAATCTATTCATACGAGGTACAAAAAAATTTTTAAATGAAAATATAAGTATGCAAAGACAAATAATTAACCAAAAAAATTGAGAACAATAAAAAGATGTATCAAATTGTGGCATTACGAAATTCCCCCTATATAATTTATTTGAAGAGGATCAACATAGCGACGACGAATGCTAACAATGCGATCGATTCTATGAGAGCAAAGTATAACATCGTATTTGACGTGATCTCTTTTTTTGCGGAAGGATTCCTCGCGATAGACTCCGTGACTGATGAAAACAATTTTCCAAGTCCAATTCCAACCCCAAACAATGAAAAAACTGCGAGTCCCGCCCCAATCAATCTAGCTGCTTCCATATCCATAATTTTTTTCTCCTTAATAATATAAAAACTTATATAATAATTATCTCATCAATCGTGATCAACATTCAAGGATTCCGCAATATACACACAAGAAAGTATAACGAAAACATAGGCCTGCAACATACAAACAATCAATTTGAAAACATTGAGGAGTGTGTTGAATACGATTGGAATTATAGCGCAATACGAATACAACGACATCCCGGCCAAAGAAACTGCAAATCCCGCGATGACTTTTATCATAATGTGTCCTGAGACCATATTCGCGAAAAGACGTATACCAAGACTTATAGGTCTAAATAAAAATGACATAAGTTCTATAATCGCGAAAAAAGGTGCAATATACACGGGAATTTCCTTCGGACAAAAATGTCTGAAATATTTCAGTCCTTGATTATAGAATCCTATTATGATAGAGGCCACAAAAACGATGGAGGCCATCCCTATAGTTATGACAATCTGACTTGTGAAAGAAAATGCGTATGGAAAAAGTCCGATCATATTTCCAAACATAATAAACATGAATAATGAAAACATGTATGGAAAGAGTCTCATACTCTCCTTTCCAAGATTGTCCTTCACAATATCCCCAACAAAAAAGAACAATTTTTCAATAATTGATTGCAATTTGTTCGGAATTATTCCCCTATCTCTCGTTCCAAGAAACATAAGGACACATATCAATATTGTCGTGAGAATCATATACAACGATGAATTTGTCATCGAGATATCCATCCCAAACAATTCCATACTAAAAATATTGTGAACTTCAAACGATTCCAATAGATCTATCATCTATCAAGAACTACTGTATAAAAAAAGATACCTATTTGTTTATATTATAGCATAGAAAAATTTCCTTTTTAAGAATAAATGTCCCTTTCTTGAATGATAACACACATCCATATATTTTTCGTATTTTGGGATACAAAAAATATTTTATATATGATGATCTTGTCAAATATATAGGATGGCTGATAGAATACGTTCAATGTTTTTATAATTTTTTTGTGTATGAAAATATGATAATGTCTGGAAAAAAAGGTATAATAATGGGGTTGGCCAATAAGTTTTCAATTGCCTATGGAATTGCGAATCATTTGAAAGAACAGGGCGCGAGTCTCGCATTCACAACTGCAAACGAGTATTTTAAGGGTAAAATCAATCCAATTGCAAATGAATTGGGTTCTGATATTATCGAGATATGTGATGTTTCGAAGGATGGAGAAATTGAACGCGCCTTCCATGAAATTCACAATAAAATGGGAAGTATAGATTTCGTTGTACACTCTATTGCATTTGCAAATAAAGATGAATTACGCGGAAAATATTATGACACAACTCGTGAAAACTTTTTAAATGCAATGAATATTTCATGCTATTCTTTCACGGAAACATGTCGTGTTGCAAAGGATATAATGTCTCCTAATGGAAGTTTGATCGCACTCTCATATTATGGATCAGAGAAAGTCATTCCAAACTACAATGTTATGGCCCTCGCAAAATCCGCGCTGGAATGTAGTGTGAGATATCTATCGTATGATTTAGGAGATAAAAATATAAGGGTCAACGCGATTTCCGCAGGGCCTATAAAAACACTCGCAGCATCAGGTGTTGGGGATTTTAATAAAATGCTAGATTATAATAGAAAAATATCCCCACTTAGAAGAAATGTCTCGCAAGATGATATAGGGAAAGCCGCGACATTTTTGTTGAGTGATATGTCGTCTGGAATAACGGGAGAGATATTATATGTGGATTGTGGATGTAGTATTATGGGAATGAAACCATTTGAATCCGAATAATTTGTGATATAAAATTCGAATAAAATGTAGTATCTTGCAATATACTACATTTTATAGTATAATATCGAAAGGACGAGATATGTTTAATTCAAGATATCTCAGATAGAAAAAATATCTATTTTTAACTTAAAGATTGAAACTTTTAGTCTTTTAAAATTTGCGATATACAAATATACTTACTCATAAGAAAAAAGATATTAGTGGAAATTTTTTAAGATGCCTAAGAGTGATCTAGATCTCGAAGATATAAATGATACAGAATTGAAACCTAAGATTATCGTGATAGGAGTTGGGGGAGCGGGGTGTAATGCTGTGAATAATATGATACGCTCAAATTTAGAGGGTGTTGATTTTATTGTTGCGAATACTGATGCTCAAGCCTTACAACAATCTTTAGTTGAACCTGCAAATAGAATACAACTTGGATTGAACATAACTCAAGGATTAGGAGCTGGATCAAAACCTGAGGTTGGGCGTGCTGCGGCTGAAGAATCTTCTGAAGAGATTTTGAAATTTTTAAATGGTGCGAATATGGTTTTCATAACCGCGGGAATGGGAGGAGGAACGGGAACGGGAGCTGCTCCCGTTATCGCGCGTACGGCCCGAGATTCTGGGATTTTAACAGTTGGAGTTGTGACGAAACCGTTCTCTTTCGAGGGATCAAACAGATCTCGAACGGCTGAAAAAGGAATTGAAGAACTTCAACAATATGTCGATACACTTCTCGTTATTCCTAATCAAAACTTGTTTAGACTTGCGAATGAGAATACGACATTTGCGGATGCTTTTAAAATGGCTGACAATGTCTTATATTCGGGAGTCCGTGGAGTTACGGATCTTATGATTATGCCAGGGCTCATAAATCTCGATTTTGCGGATATAAGGGCTGTTATGAGTGAGATGGGGAAGGCCATGATGGGAACAGGAGAGTCTGAAGGGGATCGCCGTGCGTTGGATGCAGCTGAAGCCGCGATTTCAAATCCTTTGTTAGACGATGTTTCTTTGCAAGGAGCAAGTGGAGTCCTCATAAATATAACGGGGGGATATGATATGACCCTCTATGAAGTTGATGAAGCAGCCAATAGGATTCGAGAGGAAGTTGAGACTGACGCAAATATTATATTTGGATCAACATTCGATGAGAGATTGAATGGAAAAATAAGGGTGTCTGTTGTTGCGACGGGAATAGGTGGAAGTCAGGACATCGCGTCATCATTTAAATCTTCCGATATGTCGAGTATAATGGGAAATCCTTCTAAATCAGAGAATGTAAAACTTTTTGATAATTTGAATAATAATGCTAAATCTGAAGTAGATTCTAAGAATATTGATAGTTCTGAAGAATACAATGAAAGTATTGAAGACAATCAACATGACATAGATTTTGAGGAAGATAATCGCCCTTTGAATGATAAGAATAACAACAGGGAGGAAGTTGAAACAAGACGTAAGAGATACTCGTTTTTTGATAGGTTTACGTCGAGAAACAAACAACCTAAAGCTTCTGTTTACGTTGAAGATGATTATAAAGCGAGTATAAAGGATATAACACAACAACAAAAAAGAAAGGTTATGAACGATTCTGTCAATAATAACACTAATAATAATCAGTCTTCCGACGATTTGGACATACCATCTTGTTTTAGGCGTAAGAAATAGGGATAATTTTATTTATGTTTTTTGAAGAGACAACGATAAATTTCTTGACTATCATGATAGTTTCAGGGATTGTTTGTCTCTTATCTCTTAGTGTATCATTTTTAACGCGTTTTTTATCGAAAAAATTTACGATAAATAAAAATTTATTTTCAGGATATGAATGTGGATTTTTTAATGATGATAAAAATTCGAAATCATTCTTCGATGATAAAATATCAATTTTTCCCATATTTTTGATATTAGAATTATTGATAGTATTCTATTTGTATGTGATATTATTTATAAATTTTGAATTTGTTTTATCTATAACAAAGATATCTATATTTTTATTGTTGTGTGTTATATTTTTTGGAACGAATATTATAAATAAGTTGCTTAAATTTTGATGTTTTTGTTTGATGATGAAAAAGTATGTTATTGTTATAAAATTGCTTGACACTTTTGGGATAATAATGTATCATATAAAACATAGAGGTCGGAAGGGTGGCCGAGTGGTTAAAGGCAGCAGACTGTAAATCTGCCGACATTGCGTCTACGTAAGTTCGAATCTTACCCCTTCCACCATCTTTTGAAGAAATTGCGGGTGTAGCTTAATGGTAAAGCCCCAGCCTTCCAAGCTGGTTACGTGGGTCCGATTCCCATCACCCGCTCCAAGTATTTAGTTTTTTTATATCTTTTGTTTTTTTAGGGTTTTGTTCAGATGTCGATATTCAAGTCTCCGAAGTTTTGGGAAGATAAGGAATCTGTTTGGACAAAGGTTTTGCTCCCTGTTTCTGATGTATACAGTTTTTTCAGTAGGATGAAGTTAAATAATACATCATCTGAGAGGGTTTCTATACCTGTTGTGTGTGTTGGAAATGTTGTTTTGGGAGGGGCTGGAAAAACACCTACCGTTGAATTAGTGTGCAGTATTCTAAAGGAATTTGGATATAATCCGCATATATTGACGGGGGGATATGGAGGATATATAAAGAATGTTGTTAAGGTTGATCCATCGAAACATTATTATTTGCAGGTTGGAGATGAGGCCTTGTTGTCATCTATGGTTTCTCCGACTTGGATTGGAAGAAATAGGGTCAATTCTGCGAAGGCTGCAATATTATCTGGAGCCGATATATTGGTTATGGACGATGGATTCCAGAACAATAGTCTACAAAAAGATTTTAAAATTTTAGTGATAGATTCGAAGCAGGGGATTGGAAATGGGCATTTATTTCCGGCGGGTCCTTTGAGAGAGTCTGTTGAATCTGCCGTTATGAAGTCTGATATAGTCTTTATAGTCGGGGAGAAGAATTCTGGGATAGAAGACATCGTACGATCTATTAATCCGAATGTATCCGTTTGTTATGGGAGAACTCACGTGACGGACGGGATAGAACAGCTTAAATGGGAGAAAGTTATAGGTTTCTGTGGGCTGGGGTATCCTGAAAAATTCAAATGTACGATCCTTGATAATGGTCTGCAACTTGAAGATTTCATCGCGTTTTCTGATCATCATCCGTATACAATAACTGAAATTCAAAAATTGATAAAGGCTTCCAAAAATACGGGCGCAAAACTCGTTACGACGCGGAAAGATTATATAAAGATTCCAGATGTCTTCAAGAACGATATTAATGTTATTGATATAAAGATGAACGCGTTGGATGACACTCTGAAAGAAAAGTTGTTATCGTGTGTTGGGAAAAAATCTAAATAATATTATTTCTGAAATAATTATCTGATATTATCATATGTTCGTTTATGAGTTTCCATGTCAGATTTAATGATTTTTTTATATCGTCTTTTTCATACTGTGTATCGAAGAGATTATCGAGTTTATTTATATTATTAAATATATGCCAACACGCGGGTATATCGATTTTATTGTGAGGATTATTTATGTCTATAGCATATCCCATGGTTTGAAGTGTTATAAATTCGAAATATGAATAGAATAATATAGAAACTTCTTCGGATATTGTGTTTAATGATGAAAAGAACGTATCAATTGTTAAAAACAATTTTAAATTTTTTATATTGTGAGGAAGGATTTTGTTGAGGATAAAACATATGCTTTGACATATCATCATTATTTTTGGATTTTTCATTGCGAATATCCAATTTTGTTTTTCATTTCTCAATTTCCAAAATCCCAGATTATCACTTGATTTTGCTTGGAGATCGACATTAACATTTGAAATTATATTCATTTTTTTTAGGTTGGTTAATTTTATCAGACCAGATACGCGACCATGATTCTTTGTGAAAACATCGACAATACGAAATTCTTCCCTTAAATTTCTGGAGGATATAACAATCCCCTCGTCATTCCAAATAATCATATCAATTTTTAATAAAAAATAACAATATATTCACATAGATTATAGCAAAATACATATCCCTTATAGAAGGAGGATATGTATTTTTTTGATATTTTAGAACGTTGTCGAGAATCCAACGAGGAATCTTTGTTGTTCGTCTAATTTATCTTTCTTGATAGGTTTTGCATACGTCAATTTCAATGGTCCGAAAGGAGTTATGAAAGAAACACCCAGACCTATAGAAGATTTAAATTGTTTTTTATCAATAATTTTATGATCATAGACTGTCGGATCGAAATCGCAGATCATACGTCCATCTCCCGTTTTTTTGAAGAATGCTTTTCCTTTTTGAGGGGCTCCCCAAAGAGATCCAAAGTCTGAAAATACGAATCCACGGAATTGTAATTCTTCAGGTAATCCCAAAGGGAAAGACATCTCGATCGTTCCCTTCCAATATTTCGTCGCCCCTATATAATCTCGCACTGTCGATTTTTTGTCATCATTGTTTATCCGGATAATTCTTGTTGTTTCGGCCATAGGTCCGAATCCACAGTCATCAAATCCTCTGAAAGAATCGAGTCCCAAAGAATAACTATCGACAATGTTTAAATCTTTCTTTCCGATCTTATTCATGACAGCATAAGACAACGATAGACTCAATAACGTTTTTTTATTGAAGACTGGGAAAGTGTAGGATGCGAAGAGATTATTTTTCAGATGTCTTGATTCTCCTCCAATTCCCGCAACAGTTGTATTAAGTCCTGTCCTAAAAGTTCCTTTAAGTCCTGTCAGGAAATAATTCGTGTAGGATATACCATGTTTCAAAGACGATAGGTTCGCACTTCCACATCTTAGGACTTTGGAATTTTTATTTTTCGCTGCGTTATATTTTATGATAGGGCTTGAAGATGACATAACATCAAAGAATTTACGTTTATTGAAAGTATATTCGAAATCCTGTTGAATTTTTGATGTCAGATCATAGGATATTCCAAGGGTCGTCCCCATTTCACGCGTACTAAATCCATCGAATCTCGAACTGTTGTATTTAAACAATGATGCGGATCCTTCCATATCTTTGTCTAAGAAATGAGGATCAGAAGCATATATATTTATACTATTAAAGAATTTAAACTTACTTTTTCTATGGATAGACTTTTTCTTATTATCTTCTGTTATTTCATAACTTTTTCCAGTACGTGATTCTCCTGACCCCAGGGATGCGCCGAACGTTTTTCCCGTTCCAAGGAAGTTTCTCTCACTATACGATAGATCGAGTCCGATTTTTTCAGATGTCGAATAACTTGCAGCTGCTGAAACTTCGCCTGTAGGTTGTTCTTCAACTGTCACTTGAACAACACACCTATCTGGGGAATTTGGATCTGGAATTGTCTCGAAATTAACCTGCTTGAAAAATCCCGTTGCCCTCAAATTTTGTTCTGCCATACTGATGAGACTTGTGTTGTATGCATCTCCCTCTTCAATTGGGATTTCACGACGTATGACTTTATCTCGAGTACGTGTATTTCCTTTTATGATAATTTTCGATATATATATTTTTTCTCCTTCTTCAATGACATATGTTATATCGATTGTATTATTTTTTGAATTTTGCGTAAATTTTGGGGTTACTTTTACAGCGGCTATCCCTTTTGATGAAACTTTTCGAGTGATTGTCGATATATCAGCTTCGATGAGTTGGATATTATATACATCTCCTTTCTTACAATACAGATCATTTTTGAATTCGTTTGGATCAATATTTTTTATTTTTGATTCTATATTCACATTTGATAATTTTTGAATTTCTCCTTCATCAATTGTGAAGGTTATATCAAAATCTTTCTTGTCTTCCGACAATGTTCCAATCGACGAGATTATATGACAATTTGTATATCCATTTTCCTTATAGAATCGTGTGAGGAGGATTTTATCTTCCATGAGTCTATCCTGATCATATATATCGTCTGTCACAAAGAATCTATACCATCTCTTTATCTTGGAGGATATAACATCTCGAAGAGTCGATGCGGAAAACGCATTATTTCCAACAAATTTTATGTTTCGTATACCCGCAGCATTTCCCTCATTTATTTCAAAAACGAGATTAACTTTGTTGTTTGGAAGTTTTATTATCTTCGGATTTATCGACGCGTTATAACGTCCCATCTTTCTATATGCATCCAAAAGAGACTGTTGAATCTCCCTTATTTTCGATGGAGACAAAACTTCTCGACTCTTCAAGGATGTGACCTGTTTTATATCTTTATCCGATATCTTGGAGTTACCCTCAAATGAAATCTTCTCGATGATTGGATATTCTTTGACGGAGACCGTCAAAATACCATTATTTCGAGTTATATTCACACTCTCAAAAAATCCAGTTGAATAGAGGAGTTTGATCGATTCATTTATAACATGATCATCACACTCATCTCCAACTTGTATTGGAAGATAAGATTCGATCGTCTCTTTTTCTATCCTCTCGCAACCCACATATTTTATTTGGGTGATTCTTTGAGTTTTCGTGTTCGTGTCTTGAACTTCTTTGTTGTTGTCGCTTGATGATGACATAACGTCGTTTTGTATGCCCGTCAACAATAAAGCGTTTATTAATGTTATTTTTAGTATTTTATTTAAATTTTTCATTTGAACAAGTTCTCCATCCATATAAAGAATTTAAGTTTCGATAGATCGTTCCATATTCCAAGGATCATAAGACCCGCAACTATGAAGAGTCCGATCATGAAAATTGTTTCAACGAATTTCTGATTGAGGGGTCTTCTTATGATCCATTCTATCGCGGATATAACAACAGTTCCTCCGTCTAAAACGGGGATTGGAAGAAGATTGACGGCCCCAAGAATAATAGAAAGGAATGCCATCATCCAGATATAATTCGAAAATCCGGCCTCCATACTATCAGCTGAAACCTTGAATATAGAGATAACTCCCCCAACATTTTTCACACTCTGCTTTGCTGTGAATATCTGGAAGATAGACTTTATATTCTCGCGGGCTATATTCCACGTCATAAGACATGACGTCGATATAGACCTCAAAAACGAAATCTTTTCATATTCAAATCCAGATGGGGAGATTCCTATCGTTGAAATAGGCTCATTTCTCTCATTATACAATTTTATTTGAATATTGTCAATTTTTTGATTATTTCGAGATATTTCCATCGAAATATCCTTTCCTATATTTGATGTTATATTATCTCGAATTTGCTCAAAATTTGTGATTTCTTTATCATTTATTTTTGTTATTTTATCTCCAGAACGCAGACCTGAGGTATAGGCCAACGAATTTTCTGATGGAACATTTATTGTGTTGTTATAGACAGGGAGACCTTTTATTGACGACAAACCAATGAGTATGAAGATTGCGAAGACGAAATTCATGAAGGGTCCTGCGAATGCAACGATTAATTTCTGCCATGGTTTTTTACGATGTAGAGACATTTTATTGAGGTCTTCTTCGGAATATCCGAGGGGGATTTTCTCTCGAACACTCGTTGCGTCTGCATCTCCAAACATTTTGACGTATCCCCCAACAGGAATGAGAGAGAATCTCCATTCCGTTCCTTTTCGATCAGTTTTCTTGAAGAGAATAGGACCATATCCTATTGAGAAGGCCTCAACATGAACCCCATTCATACGCGCCGCAAAGAAATGTCCGAATTCGTGGACCGCAACCAAAACACATATGAGGATCATGAATGATATCAATGAAATTATAATTCCCATAATTTTTTATCAAAGTACTTTCTAAAGACAATTATAATAATTGAATACCACAATTTAGACCTAAACGACAGTAAATTCTATCGGTTTTTCACATTTCAATGTATATTTTTTGAGATCTTGATATAAAATTATCAAAAATCCAAAATGTGCGTATTCCCATATAAAATCCTTCGGAAATTCCATAAAATTTTATGGGCAAAAAAATAATTTGTGTACAATCTTTTTTTAATGTAGGA
>CAMYPB010000018.1 GCA_947285985.1 uncultured Holosporaceae bacterium | reverse complement strand
TGCATAAAAACCTCCCTCATGCAAAATAAAAATTTCTCCTTTCAAGATCATGCTAGCATACAAAAAATTAAAAAATCGTTAATTTTTGAAATTTTCCTCTGTGAAAAAAAATAATAATTCATTTCGGGGATTATTCCCTGATTTCTCATGAAAAATGTGATACAATAAATAATAAATGGTTTTTCAGAAATTTTTGTCGAAAGATGGATTCAAATAGTTTGAATGTTTTGTTTTCTTCTGTTCCGGGGAGATATGCACGCGCCCTCTTCAATGAATGTCGACGTTTGAATTGTTTCGATGATGTCTTGGAAAATTTTCATAAACTTGAGGTTTTTCTCAAAAATCATCAGGATATGAAAAAAATTTTGACATCTCATAGCTTCAATAATAGAAAGGAAATTGATGGGGCGTGGATCGTTTTGGGGGGTCATCTCTCTTTTCATCCGATCTTCACATCTTTCATGCGGGAAATCGGACATAATAAAAGATTCGATTCCCTCAATAAAATAATGAGTATTTTTGAGAAGGCTGTCTATCATCTCAAAAATAAACGGAACGTAACGGTCTCGAGTGCTGTTGAACTCCTTCCTGAAGAGAAAATTAAAATAGAGTCTATTATTAGTCGTCTGTTTTCTGAGAGGTCTATAATATCATACAAAGTATCCCCAAAACTCTTAGGGGGATTTAAAATATATTCAGATTCAAAAATTTTTGATGCTTCTGTGTTGTCTCAATTGAAACAAGTATCGAAGTATTTATCTAATATTAAAATAAAAGGTTATGAAAAATGAAGACAAAAGCAGTTGAAATATCTAGTATACTACAGGAGAAAATCTCAGGTTTCTCGAAGAAACTTGATGTTGCAGAGATAGGTTATATTTTATCTGTTGGGGATGGAATTGCTCGTGTCTTTGGACTTGAAAATGTCAAGGCTGGGGAATGGGTTGAAATTATTTCAAATGAAACGGGGGAATCTATACGGGCTATCGCTCAAAACCTCGAACCTGACAATGTTGGAATTATTATTGTTGGGGACGATTCGAAGGTCAAAGAGAAGGATCTTGTGAAGAGGACGTATAGGATTGTTGATGTTAATGTTGGAAAGGGACTTCTCGGACGAGTTGTTGATGCCCTTGGAAATCCGATAGATTCAGATGAACCTTTGGGAGACGATATTCAAAAGCGTAATATGGAAAATCCTGCTCCTGGAATAATTGATAGACAGAGTATCAATGAACCTCTCCTCACGGGAATTCGGAGTATTGACGCGCTCTTTCCAATTGGAAGGGGGCAAAGAGAACTTATTATTGGAGATCGTCAAACGGGGAAGAGTGCGATTGCGATAGATGCCATTATAAATCAGAAACAGTATAACGATAGTCTTCCAGAGAATAAGAAAGTATACTGTATATATGTTGCAATTGGACAGAAGAGATCAACAGTTGCTCGTATTGTGAATACTTTGCGAGAACATGGTGCTATGTCGTATACGATCGTTGTTTCTGCAACTGCGTCTGATCCCGCGTCTATGCAGTATATCGCGCCTTATACCGCGTGTTCTATGGGGGAATATTTCCGGGATAATGGAATGCACGCACTCATAATATATGATGATTTATCGAAGCATGCAGTTGCATATAGACAGATGTCCCTTCTTTTGAGACGTCCTCCTGGACGAGAGGCTTTCCCTGGAGATATTTTTTATTTACATTCGAGATTATTGGAACGTGCTGCGAAACTTTCCGATGAGTTGGGAGGGGGATCATTGACAGCCCTTCCTATCGTTGAAACGCAAGCTGGAGACGTTTCGGCCTATATTCCAACGAATGTTATCTCTATAACGGATGGACAATTATTCTTGGAGTCGTCATTATTCTATAAAGGAATACGTCCTGCGATAAATATTGGGATATCAGTCAGTCGTGTGGGATCGGCTGCTCAAACGAAAGCTATGAAATCAGTTGCGTCTAATATTAAGATTGAGATGGCTCAATATAACGAATTATCCGCTTTTTCACAGTTTAGTAGTGATTTGGATCAGACGACGAAAGATCTCTTGAATAGAGGGGAAAAACTCGTTGAAATATTGAAACAACCTCAGTATAAAACATTGAGGAATTCTGAACATATAGCTATCCTATACGCTGCGAATAAAGGTTATTTCAATGATATACCAACGAATAAAGTTAAAATATTTGAGGGCGACCTATTGAGTTCTTTGAAGGATTCCTCCGATATACTCCAAAAAATAGATGAATCTGGAGTTTTGTCTGATGAAATATCAAGTGTTTTAGACAAATTTATTTCAGATTTTAAAATGAAATGGAGTGTATTGAATAGATAAAATTTTATGTGATTGTCATGGAAAATCTAAAGGCTATAAAAGACAGGATAAACACGGTTGATAGTATCATCAAGGCGACGAACGCCATGAAGATGGTTTCGACCGTCAAACTTTCAAAAATAAACAATACAAACAAATATGCTTTGTTGTGTGCGGAAAAATTGTTTGTTATGTTGAGGAGTGCTATAAATGAAGCGTTCTTCGAAAATGACATCGACAATAATTTTTGGATGACTCGTCATGATGGAAAGACTCTCGTTCTCATTATGTCGACGGATCAAGGTTTTTGTGGATCTTTCAATCAGTCTATTATAGAGGAATCTAATAAAATCCTATCTAATAACAAGGATGCCAAAATAAAAGTTGTTGGGAGAAAAGGGATTATTTTTGGGCATGAAAATATAATAGACAATATAAAGAGTAGATATGATATAATAGATCATGCGAGAGTCGTTTCGAACATTGTCGTTGACAACATAAAAAATGAGGATGTGAGTCGCGTTATTGTTGTGAGCGGGCATTTTAAGAATGTTCTCGTTCAAAATGCGAAGAGTCAGCAGATTTTTCCTATCATTGAGAATAATAATCTCGAAAAAAGAGAGTATACGAAAATCGAAGGAAATCGTATAGAATTTATTGAAAGTTTATTTGAAATGTATATGAAGGAATTATTTATCGGGATCATAACAGAACATTTGATCTCTGAGTTATCATCAAGAACGATGGCTATGGATAATTCTGTTCGAAATGCAAAGGATATGTTTAAAAATTTAAGCGTTTTGTATAATAGAACAAGACAGGCAAAAATAACCCAAGAATTGACTGAAATAGTTTCGAGTATAGAATGTGTTGAATAAAAGGGACGGTTTAGATTATGCAGGATACAACAAAAAAACAGGATATTGAAATGAAGAATGATGTGGGAGTCGTCACACAGGTTATAGGAGCTGTTGTTGACGTTTATTTCGAAGGGGATCTCCCATCGATATCTCATGCTCTTCGTCTTGTTTTGGACGATCAAGAAAAAAGAGAGATTGTTTTGGAGGTCGTTCAACATATTGGAGATAGGGTCGTTCGAACTATTGCTATGTCTTCAACAGACGGAATTTCACGGGGTATGAACGTGATCAATACGAAGAATCCTATATGTGTTCCAGTTGGGCGCGCAACTCTAGGACGCGTTCTAAATGTCACAGGGGATCCTATAGATCATGGAGGTCCTATTGAAACTGATGAGTATCTTCCGATTCATCGTGATGCTCCTCTTTTTTCGAGTCAATCTTCAAAGACTGAAGTTTTAATAACTGGTATAAAAGTTATTGATCTTTTGACCCCATATCTAAAGGGAGGAAAGATAGGACTCTTTGGAGGAGCGGGGGTTGGAAAAACTGTCTTGATTATGGAACTTATCAACAATATCGCGAAAAAACACGGAGGTTTTTCTGTTTTTGCGGGAGTTGGAGAGAGAACTCGAGAGGGGACAGATTTGTTTGAGGAGATGATATCTTCGGGTGTGAACAAACGTCCTGGAGAGGAGGGGTCGAAGGCCGCTCTTGTTTATGGACAGATGAACGAATCCCCAGGAGCGAGGGCCAGGATCGCGCTCACAGGACTCACGCTCGCGGAATATTTCAGGGACATGGAAGGAAGGGACGTCCTCTTTTTCGTCGATAATATTTTTAGGTTCACGCAGGCTGGATCAGAAATTTCAACGCTTCTTGGAAGAATTCCGTCGGCCGTCGGATATCAGCCTACCCTCGCAACAGAGATGGGAAGTCTTCAAGAGAGGATAACTTCAACGATGAAGGGATCGATCACGAGTATACAGGCCATATACGTTCCAGCGGACGATATAACAGATCCTTCTGCTGTGACATCATTCATCCATCTCGATGCAACGACAGTTTTGAGTCGTCAGATCGCGTCGTTTGGAATTTTCCCGGCTGTCGATCCTTTGGAATCAACATCTAGGTTGTTGGATCCTGAAGTTATTGGTCAAGAACATTATAAAGTTGCAAGGGACGTTCAATATGTTCTTCAGACATTCAAATCTCTTCAGGATATCATTGCGATCATCGGGATGGACGAATTATCGGAGGACGACAAACTCATTGTTAGTCGTGCTAGAAAAATACGTCAATTCCTATCTCAACCTTTCCAATCTGCAGAGAATTTCACAGGACGAAAGGGAGTCTTCGTTGAACTCAAAGATACAATCGAAGGATTTAAAGCGATCGTATCTGGAGAGGTCGATCATATCCCAGAGATTATGTTCTCGTTCAAAGGGGGGATAGAAGACGTCCTTCGAGCGTATAGTGAATCTCAAAAATAAAAAAAACAATAACAACAAAACAATTTTTATAATGAATTCCATGAGATATTTTTCATGGGATTCTTTTATTATTATAACACAGATTCTAAAAAAACATTCATTTTGGATACACAAAATATCAGCATAAAAAAAATTTAAAAAAGTTGTGTACGAAATGTCGAATATTTCTATATCTATGATAGTATGGGTTTTGTGAAGTTTAGTTTATTTATTATTTTATAGGAGAAATATTATGAATAAGAAATTTATAATGGTTATCAAAAGGAAGGATATCAGTTTGGACATGAAATATAAGACATTTTTATATAGACCGAATATGTGGTGTTTGAGTTTGGGATTCATGATCGACAATATATCGTATATAATGTTCGAGACGTATTGTCGAATGAGACTCAGCGGAAAGGCGACGTATTTTGATCTTTTCAATATGTATACGAAGAATCATATTGTTGAGAAGAGTCCTTATTTATTGGAGTATGCCCGGGATTTTGAGGAGTTTATTTATGAGGCCTCTCAAAATGCGGACAAATTCTATAATCAATTTCGTGGATTTTTTGATATGCATGTATACAAAAAATCAGGGAAAATTTTGATCAAATTTTGTAGGAATATAATAAAGAATATTTCGAGATACTTGATGGAAATTGGGAATGGATTATTTTTTGGGGGTAGGTATGTGATTTCTGAGGTTTTTGAATATTGTCGGATGATATGTTGATTAATTTTTTGGGAGATATCCTTTTATGAGCTTTGTTTTGACGATAATGAATATTGTGGAAAAAAATATACGACTTATGATAAAGTTTAGGTATGCAAAGTTTTTTTAGAGATAACTTAGCCTTATGAATATTTTAGGAGTGAATTTTTCGATACATAACGAAGGTGTAAGGTTCGTTTTGATACTATTTGGTATTTCGATGATATGCCTAACGTTTTCGACTACGTTGTTTTGGATTTTTTTCATACTTTCTTTATTTTGTGGATTTTTTTTCAGGAATCCTTCGAGGATTGTTCCGGATAGTGAGGATTTGATAGTGAGTCCGTGTGATGGGACGGTTTGTGGTATATGTTTTGAGTCTCCGAATTCTGATTTAGGGCTAGGAGATGAGAAGAGATATAGAGTCAGTATATTTTTGAGCATACTCAATGTTCATGTGAATAGAGTTCCTATGTCTGGAAAGATAAAGAGTATACTCTATCATCCTGGATCGTTTTTGAATGCTTCTTTAGACAAGGCGAGTGTTTTCAATGAGAAGAACACGGTTGTTATTAGTTTGAAGGATGATCCTTCGAAGACGATGGCCTTCACTCAGATTGCGGGAATGATCGCGAGGAGGATTGTTTGTGATCTTCATGAGGGACAGGATATAAGGAAGGGTGATGTGTATGGAATCATCAGGTTTGGGAGTAGATGTGATGTGTGGCTTCCTGTTGGAGTTGTTCCGCAAGTTATCAAGGGACAGAGAATGATATCTGGAGAGTCTATCATTGCGGATATGAGGAGTGAGGAGAAGGAACTTCGTGTTGGAACGTTGATATAATCATGATTTCGGGATTTTCAGATTTTGTTCGAGACTGGGGATATATAGCTGTATTTTTGGGATCGATTGTTGAGGGGGAGTCTATCGTTTTGACGGCGAGTATTATGGCTGCGTGTGGACATCTTTCGATATACAAGATATTTTCGATAGCTTTGATCACGACGATCATAACAGACCAGGTTTTATTTTGGCTGGGATACGAGATGGGAACGGATTGGGTTATTCGGAAATTTCCGAAGATCGAGAAGGCACGGGATAGGGTTTTCAGTCTCCTTCACAAGATGGATGTGTTGTTTATATTTTCGTTTCGTTTTATATATGGGATCAGGGTTGCGAGTCCGATTATTATAGGAGCTGCGAAAATTGAACCGAGACGTTTTATGATATACAACTCTCTTTCGGGACTTTGCTGGGCGTTTGTCATCTGTTTTCTAGGGTATATTTTGGGGGACGTCATAAAAGACAGTCGTTTTGATTCTATGCCTGCTTTCATCGCGATTCCTATACTCATTGTGATCGTGAGCGGACTTGTGGGGTTATATTTCAAGGTGAAGGAAAGGAAATTGCATAATAATATGAATGATAACAATAAGAAGGATGATGACGATAATATAAATAATAGGGACGATTAGGATTTTCTTCGAATATGAGGGAATGGAACGAATTTGTTGAATAGGATTTCAAAAGATTGTAGAATAGAAGTTCTAGGATTGTTGGTTTTTAAAATTAATGAATTATTATGCAGTCTTTTTCAAGGCCAGTTAAGAGGAAGTTGGAATTATGGCAGGATGTTAGCGCGGAGCCATATATTCAAATCGACAATGTGACGAAGAGTTATGGTGATGTGAAGGCTGTGAAGGGAGTTTCTCTTTCGATTTATAGGGGCGAACTTTTTTCACTTCTTGGAGGATCGGGGTGTGGGAAGACGACACTTCTTCGTATGCTCGCGGGATTTGAGAGGCCAACATCCGGACGTATTTTCATAGACGGGGTCGATATAACAAATTGGCCAGCCTATAAAAGACCTGTGAATTTGATGTTTCAGTCATACGCGTTGTTTCCTCATATGACTGTATACCAGAATATTGCGTTTGGATTGAAACAGGATATGATTTCGAGGAGCGCGATAGACGATAGGGTGAAGGAAGTTTTGAGTCTTGTTCAACTTTCTGGATTTGAAGATAGGAGACCTGATCAGTTGTCTGGTGGACAAAGGCAGAGGGTTGCTCTTGCGAGGAGTCTCGCGAAACGTCCTAAATTGTTGTTGTTAGACGAACCTTTGGCCGCTCTCGATAAAAAATTGAGGGAGCAGACTCAATTTGAACTCGTCAACATACAAGAGAGAGTTGGGATAACTTTTATTCTTGTGACTCATGATCAGGAGGAAGCCATGACTATGTCGACGCGTATGGCCATTATGGACGATGGAAAAATACGTCAGGTTGGAGTTCCCCACGATATATACGAATTTCCGAATTCAAGATTCGTTGCGGAATTTATAGGGGGTGTCAATATATTCAATGGAGTTGTTGTTGAGGAAGATATGGACTATGTTCTTGTTGAGTCAACTGAAGCGGATTGTTTATTTTATGCGGCTCACACTGGGGCCATACCTGTTGGATCTCAAGTTTCCTTGGCCATACGTCCAGAAAAGATCATGGTTTCAACCGTGAAACCGACGTATCCCAGAAATTGGACACAAGGTGTCGTGAAGGAGATCGCGTATTTAGGGGATGTTTCGATATATTATATACAACTTTCATCTGGGAAGATAATTAGTGCGACTCTCCCGAATCTTTTGAGGATGGCTGACAGAAATATAGAATGGGATGATGTCGTCTATATTTTCTGGAGGGCGGAGAATAGTATTGTGTTGACAGCATGAAGAATAGATTATTTTTGACGACATTTTTGGAAGAGAAGAAGAAGAAGATCATAAAATTTTATGATAAAACTGCGGATTCAAAGTTTTTCATAGCATTTGGGCCCATTTTGTGGATGATCTTGTTTTTCATACTTCCTCTTTTCATTGTTTTGAAAATAAGTTTATCAGAGTCTGTTTTCAATCTTCCTCCCTACACGGAAGTTTTTTCTATGACGAAGGATTATCTATTGCATATAGATTTGAATTTCAAGAATTATGTCTTTCTTTTTAAGGATTGGTATTATAGACATGCATTTTTGAATTCCCTTCTTCTATCGACTTTTTCGACGTTCTTTTGTTTGGTCATAGGATATATGATGGCGTATGCAATGAGTTCTATGAGGGAGACGACACGTTCTATATTGATCCTCTTCATATCTCTTTCGTTTTGGACTTCCTTTTTGATACGTGTTTATTCGTGGATGAATCTTTTGAGTGTGCATGGGGTTGTGAACTCATTTTTGATGAGGATTGGATTTATAGATTCTCCTATTCATTTTATTGGGAATTATTATGCGATATGCGGGGGTATGGTTTTTTGTTATCTTCCATTCATGATTTTTCCGATATATTCTGCTCTCGAGAAGATGGATAAATCCTATATAGAGGCTTCCTATGATCTTGGATGTTCTCCAACGAAAACTTTTTGGCTCATAACAATTCCATTATCGAAATATGGGATAATAAGCGGATGTATACTCGTTTTTTCTGCGTCTATTGGAGAATTTGTTGTCCCCGAATTATTGGGGGGTGCGGATTCTATAACAGTTGGACGAGTTTTATGGAATGAATTTTTCAATAATCTCGATTGGCCGATGGCCTGCGCATTGTCCATCGTTATGTCGATATTCATTGTGTGTCCGATATTTTTCTTTCAAAAGAATAATGAAAAAGAAAAGGAATAAAAATAATTTTATGGATTTAACAATTCCAATGATTTTCATTTTTTTGTAGAATGGGATCTATAGGATCAGACGACTTCTTTGGATAGGATCATAAAAATTATGAATAAAAAAATTAAGGGTACTCTTTCTTTAGGTATTTTTATTTTTATTGTCTTGGTTGCGACGTATATTTTTGGAGATCTGATAAGCAAGGATAATTCAGGCATGGTATACCAAGCTGAACAGATTGTTCGTTCGATTCTCGTCCTACTCTTAGCCTGGGTTGCGATGAGATTGTGTTTCGTTTGTTTTATTGATCCTATCAATGAAAAAAGGAAGAGACCTATTCCAAATATCGTGAAAGATGCGATCGCGTTCGTCATATTTTTGATAGCTGGAATATTCATAGTGACGAGTATATACAATCAACCTGCCTTCAGTTTGATCACGATTTTGGGAGCTCCAGGAATCGCGATAGGTTTGGCCTGTCAAGACACCCTAAAAGATTGTATTGAAGGGATCACAATGGATTTAACGGCCGATTTCGCGGTTGGAGATTGGGTCCAATTGAAAAATGGACTCCAAGGAAAAATTGTCGAGATGAAATTGACGGGTGTTGATCTCATCCTCCCGGATAATACAACGATATACCTCGCAAATTCTGATATGGCAAATGGAGTCATAAATTTAAGTAAACCAAACAGGGATTTTATGGCGAGTATACACGTCACACTAGAACATAGTATTCCAATTGAGAGAGCACGAAGAATAATGCAGGGAGCTGTCTCATCTGCTCCCCTCGTTTTCGAACACAAATCCCTCGTCGTTGCGGAGGCCATAAAAGAAAATGGGATTTCGTATGGTGTGTTTTTTGGGGTTAAGGATAGAGATTTACTATTTGAAACGAGACATCAGGTTATAAGTTCGATTGTCTCAAGACTCCATAAATTGGGGATGAAGATTTGTCAGGTGACAGGAGAGGTCAACGTCAAGAATATTGATCATAGAATCGATGTCCTCAATGATAAGGAGGTCACAACATCTCTCGATGCCCTCGAGATGTCCGGTCTTTTGGAGGGGTGTGAAAATTCTATAAAGCAACAATTTGCTCAAAAAATGAGATTCATATCGTATAGAAAGGGGGATCTCATCGTCAAAGAGGGGGACGATGGGGATACGATGTTTATCATAGCGGAAGGAATCGTCGATGTTTTGACGGACGTCGTCATAGAAAATAAGAATAACAAAAAAGAAAATACAATCGAAAGGACTCATCTAGCGTATATATCGGATGGGGGATATTTTGGAGAGATGGCCCTTCTTCAAGGAGAAAAAAGATCCGCAACGATTATTGCGCATACTGATGTTATTATATACGAAATCAAGCGTGATATTGTGAAGTGGTTTGTCAGGGAATATCCAGATTTCACAAGAAAATTGAGTCTATCAATTATTAGACGAAACGAAGAAAATAGAATTAAGAAGGAAGATGTCATAAACTCCCATTATGACGAGGAGAAGGTCGCATCCGAATTTATGGAGGCCATCCGTAACTTTTTGGGAAGGGATTGGTAGGGTATATGATTATTATTCAGGATTTAGTTAAAAAATTCGGTATACGTCCGATTATTAATAATTTTTCATACCAATTCCCAAAGAACGCAAGAATCGCACTCATTGGAGCAAATGGAGTTGGGAAGACAACACTCCTCAATATTATATCAGGATTTGAAGAGTATGACTCGGGAAAGATTATTATTCCAAATAACTGTGTTATAGGATATCTCCCACAAAGTCCATGTGAAAATCCGAAGGATACAATCCTTGATGAATGTATGTCTGGAAATTTAAAATTATGCGAGATGCAAGAAAAATTAAACAAGGCCCTCGAAAATATCGCAGATGACTATGATACATACGAAAAAGTAGAACAAGACTTTTCAAATAGTGGGGGGTATGCACTTGAATCTGAGGCCAAAGGAATATTGTGTGGATTGGGGTTTGAAAATGAACAATTTTATGATAATCCCTTGAATCTTTCGGGAGGATGGAGAATGAGACTTGAGCTCGCGAAACTCCTCATAAATAATCCGAATTTCTTGATTCTCGATGAACCGACAAATCACCTTGATCTCCCGAGTTTGACGTGGCTTGAACAATATCTCAAATCTTTTAGGGGGACTCTTCTATTCGTGTCTCACGATCGTGATTTCTTGAATAATCTTTCTGATATCACGATGCATATTTCAAATGGGAATATAAATGTTTATCCTGGGGATTTCGATTCTTTCCTAACTCAAAGGGAAGAGAAAGCAAGACACACTCAAAAAGAAAGGGAATCCTTGAAAAGACAACAGGATAATCTTCAAGCGTTCGTCGACAGATTTCGTGCGAAGGCTTCCAAAGCAAAACAAGCCCAGAGTAAACTTCGTATGATCGAGAGATTGAAAGAACTTGAATCAAGACTCGATGTTGAAGAATCCGAGAAAAAAGCGACCTTCAAAATAAAAATAGAAAAACAGAGTGGAAAGGTTGTCCTCGATATAAAAGATGCGAGTATTGGGTATGGTGACAATATTCTCAATAAAAATCTAAATCTTCGTATAATAAGAGGAAATAAAATCTCAATAATTGGAGCAAACGGAATAGGAAAATCAACATTATTGAAGAGTATTGTTCAAGAAATACCTTTCCTTTCGGGAGAATGTCATATAGGAACGAATGTTTCAATTGGATATTATGCGCAAAGTCAACTCGATATACTCGATCCAAAACTCGATGCCTTGGAAAATGTTTTGAAACTTGCTCCCAATATAAATCAGGAAGCCAGGACATTGCTTGGAAGTCTCCTCATAACAAAGGATGATGTCAAAAAGATGGTCGGAGTTTTATCAGGAGGAGAGAAAAGTAAGGTTGCGATCGCTGGATTGTTGGCTCAACGCGACAATTTCTTGATCCTCGATGAACCAACAAATCATCTTGATATGTCGAGTGTTGAAGCCCTCTCTGAAGCCCTCGCAAACTATGAGGGAACGATTCTTATGGTCAGTCATAATCGAGCGTTTATCAATTCATTTTCAACTCATATCTATAAAATGGAGAGACACAATAAAGCAGAACTGTTTAGTTGTGAGGATTGATATAAAAGATATTTGTAAAAATTTCTATGGTTTTTATGCAAATTTATCTCAAATCATATTGAAAAAAGTTTCATGGTGTGGGATTTAAATCCGAATCATATCTTCCAAAATTTTGAGATTTATGGTAGAATGTTCTCATGTATTTGTTATTTTTAGTTTAATGAAAAATGAAACGCACATATCAACCTAGTAATCTTGTTCGAAAGAGAAGACATGGATTTTTTGCCAGAATGTCGACGGTTGGAGGGAGAAAAGTTCTTTCCGCAAGACGAGCGAAAGGTCGTAAGAGACTCTGTGCATAATTTTTTTTATGAAGACGTCTTTTCATTTTGAAGTTTCCTATGGATTCTGAAGTTCTTGTCATAAAAAAACGATCGGATTTTGTCAGGGTATCTCAGAGGGGATTTCGTGTTAAGGCGTCTAGTCTCCTTGTTCTTTGTCTTCAAAAACAAAGAGAATGTGAAATATTGAGTTCAAATGTAGGGTATACTGCGAGTCGAAAGGTTGGGTCTGCCGTCCTTCGAAATAGAGCGAAGAGGAGACTCAGACATCTCGTCCTTGAATTTCGTCGGATAATTTCGGGGTGTGGGTGTGAATTTGTCTTCATTGCGAACTCAAAAACTCCTCATATCGATTTTTCTATCTTGAAATCTGAGTTTTTAAGCTGTATTTTAAGGTGTAAGGAAAGATTGGATAGCGGTTTAAATTCTAAATCATGTTTTTGAAGAATATACTAATATTTTTAATTAGATTTTATCAGATTTTATCTAGTTCAAAAACTCCGAGGTGTCGATATATTCCGACGTGTTCCGTCTATATGATTCAGGCGATTGAGAAGTATGGATGTTTGAAGGGTCTTTTTCTCGGGTTAAAACGTATTTTGAGATGTCGGCCTGGATTTGGAAAGTATAAAAACTGCGGGTATGATCCTGTTCCATAAACCTATATAAATATTGATATTATGAGGAATTTATATGTCTTTTGATAACAACAATGATCAAAATAATACAAAAAATCTTTTTATTGCAGTTGGATTATTTTTAGTTTTTATGTTTGGGTATGATTATTTTTTTGGGGATTCTCAAAATAATGTCCAAAACACTCAAATCCAAAAAGATGAGAAAGATATCGTTGATGACAATAATGATAATAACGATGAAAAACATGATGATAAAAAATCATTATCGAAGAAGAACGATGATGATAACGATGATAAGGCGAAGGAGAATATAACCCTAGAAGAATCTCTCGCGAAGAAGACGTGTATCAGTTTTGATAACAAAAAGATAAAGACGTCAATCGATTTGAAGGGGGGGATAATTGATAGTGTTATCCTGAATAATTATAAAAAATCTACGGATAAAGATAGTCAGAATGTGTCATTGTTTATTCCAAAGGATGTTTCAAATTCGTATTATTATTATGCCATAACATACCGTGATAAATCGAATAATGAGACGATAGGGATAGACGATGTTTGGTCTCAAATATCTGGAGGTCTCTCATTTGGAAAGGGAGGTGAACTTGAATCTCAATACGTTGTCTTATGTCTTAAAAAAGGGAATGGTCTCATAATTGAGAGGACAATAACTTTTGATGATGGATATATGATTGATATTAATGATAAACTTATCAATACTTCGAATAATATTATAAAACTTTCGAATTCTTCAGATTTAATAAGATCGAATCCGCAGATAAACAATTATGCGGTTGTTCATGAGGGAATCGTTGGAAATTTCGAGAAGAAAGTTGATGAAATAAAATATTCTGATATAAATGAGAAAAAGACGTATGAGGAGAGTGCATGGTGTGGGTATACGGATATATATTGGTTCGCTTCCATAATAAACAATGATCTCAAAAATAATAAGGTTTCATATTCTAAAATTTCGGATAATGTTTATAAATGTTCTCTTTCGTCTAAAAAATATATAAAAATTGATCCAAATTCTGTCGTTGAATTGAAATACTCATTGTTTGTTGGTCCGAAAGATTTAAGTATTTTAAAATCGTATGAATCGACACTTAATATCGACAAATTTGATATGGCGATTGATTTTGGGTGGTTTTTTATGTTAACAAAACCTCTTTTATATATTATGGAAATATTGTCCGATATATTTCATAATATGGGGATCGTCATTCTTATACTCACTCTATTCTTCAAGATTATTACGTATCCTCTTATGAAGAAATCGTTTAGTTCTGCGGCGCGTATGAGAGAAGTTCAACCTAAGATTTCGATGATTCAAAAGATGTATTCACATGATAAGATACGTATGAATCAGGAACTCATGTCTCTCTATAAGAAAGAAAAGATTTCTCCTATGTCTGGATGTCTTCCAATGTTGTTGCAAGCTCCTATATTTTTCTGTTTGTATAAGGTTTTCTTCATAAGTATTGATATGCGTCATGCTCCACTTTTTGGATGGGTTCATGATTTGTCTGCTCCTGACAATCTTTATATATTCAATTTATTTGGTATTTTAGATTTTGATCTTCCAAAAATGTTACAAATTGGAGTTTGGCCGATTATTATGGGATTGTCGATGTTCATACAACAAAAATTATCGATGAGTATCAACAAATCGAATACTCAAAAAACTCCGGAAACTAAGATGCAGGAGAATATTATGTTGATTCTTCCTCTTGTTTTCACGTATGTCTGTTCGAGTTTTCCTGTTGGAGTTGTTGTGTATTGGACGATAAGCAATGTATTCAGTATTATTCAACAGGTTCTCATAAATAAAAAAACACAACATCAAAAGAAAGCGTGAAGTATTTCACGCTTTTTCACTTTTCAAACGGACAAGTTTGAATAAAAATTTCTGCAATTTTTTCAATATTTATATCATATCCCAAAATATTCGATACGGATGTTATGTTGATGTTTTGTATACCGCAGGGTATTATACTTTCGAAGAGTGATATATCGTTATTTATATTGAGGCAGAGTCCATGAGTTGATATCCCCTTTGATATATGAATTCCAACGAATCCCAATTTTGAGAGTTCATCTTTCGTCCAGACTCCTATTCCTTTTTCTGATGTCCTTGATTCTATACCGATATATTTCAGAACATCCATCATCCAATTTTCAAGTGTGTGGACGAAGGATGATATATTTATACCCCTTTTTTTGAGGTTTATGATGGGATAGATGACGATCTGTCCTTTTGAATGGATCGTGACACGTCCCCCTCTATTCGTGTGGTATACGGG
>CAMYPB010000017.1 GCA_947285985.1 uncultured Holosporaceae bacterium | reverse complement strand
TTCATAAAAGATATAACAAATGTCGTGGAAATAGGTTCCCCCATATCAATCGCTCACACAATCAATGAATACATAGAAATCGAAGATCTAGAAAAATTGTATAGAATATATTACAATATAATTCAAGATTTCAACAATTATTCATGAATTCCTCCAAGCAACTTTATAATACCCAACATATACTCGTCTATTTCTTGTTGGGTATTGACGTTTATTTCCCCGTTTCTTTTTCGTTGTTGATATATCATAATATTCTGAAATATCGTATCCTCAATCCTCATATTTTCCAAATTATCCTGTGAAAATGAACAATGAATATTATTATGATTATTCATATTGATGTTATCATTATTCTAAAACGCGAACACATTCCCACACAATAAAATAGAAAAAATTGATAAAATTTTACACATAAAAAACTCAACAATAATTTTATTACATGATATTGTATCATATTTATTATATTATATCAAAAATATATTATGATTATTTGTTTGATCGAAGTTTTATGGCGAATGCTCCCGATTCTCCGCGAGAATCTTTTATTTCAAAGAAACTTATTATAAAATTTGAGGAGTTTCTTATCCAGTTATACACAGAGGATTTCACGATACCCTCCCCCTTTCCTGATATAACCGTTATGTTCCTGACACCCAACATAATACATTTTGCGCAAAAATTGTTTAAAACTGAATCTATATCACGAGAAAATCCGTGAAGATCGATTGTAGATTCCGATCGAAATTTTCGTCTTTCTTTTCTATTCATCTCTGAGATAATGAAGGATCCCTTAGGAAATTTGAATCCATCATTTAAATCGTAATATTTTTCATTAAATCCAATTTTTCTTTCAATGATTTTTGAAGGTACAATTTTTGAAAGATACTCTTCAAACAAATTAACTCTGTTGTGATCTTTCAGACGAGAGACATTTTTTTTGTATTCATCCCAGACGTCTCTATCATCAAACTCCTTTATCCTCAAAACGACCCCAAAAAATATAACATGAAAAAAACAAGGGGCTATATGAATTTTGAAGATATAAGACCCAGAAGAAATCAATATGGCTGCTGCTTCACGCCCTGACCAGGTTTTCGAGATCTGTCTGCCCAAATAAATATCAAAAGACAAATAACCCTCTTATATTATATAATAAAAAATGTTAAAAATCAAATATGATCTGTGATATTTATGCAAACTACGAAAAATTTAGATAAAATTCTTGATGATTGGAAACATAATATGTTATACACAAAATTTCTATCGAAAAACACTGTGGATTCGTATATGAATGATATCTCAATATTCAAACGTTTCTATAATGATTATACATCAGAAAATCTTGATCTTGACAAATTTTTAAAGTTAGATAAGAATATAATAAGGTCGTGGTTTTTGTATAGGAAAAATAATCATGACACATCGAAGACGATATCCCGAGGATTATCTGCATTAAAAAATCTGTTGTTATTTCTCATCGATATAAACCTCATAAAGGATAGTGAAATAATCCATATGAGATCTCCGAAGATCGAGAAGACACTTCCTCGTCCCTTGAATATAGACGATATCAACAATATTATAGACTCTATATCCGATATAAAACAAACTCCCTGGATTATTAAACGTGATAAATCCCTCTTGATCCTGATATATTCCGTGGGTCTTAGACTCAGTGAATCGCTCTCCATAAATTATTTGGATTTTATCAATAGTCAGAATGGATTCCTTGAAATTATTGGGAAAGGTATGAAATATAGAAATGTCCCGATATTAAAACCAGTCTATAACATCGTTTTGGATTATATAAAATTATGTCCATTTTTCAAGAATCCAAATAAAAATACACCCCTCTTCATGAATAAAAACGGAGAGAGACTCGGATCATCATCCGTCCAAAAAATAATAAAAAAATCAAGAGAACTCCTCAATATGTCAGAATCCGTGACACCCCACGCATTTCGTCACTCCTTCGCAACACACGTCATGGAAAAATCCGGAGATCTGAGAAGTATACAAGAAATCTTGGGACACTCCTCGATATCATCAACTCAAATATACACAGAAGTATCTTCAAGACATTTATCAGAAATCTATGATAAATGCCATCCTTTATCAGATGATAACAAAAAAGATTCGTGTTGAATTTGAATAAAAATTATCACAAATCCATTAGAATAATTGTTGCGACAGATTTTTTTTTAAGTAATAATATTTTCATAGGCGTGATGTTTGATTGAGGAACCTTGAAAAATGGCCAATAAGAAGCAGAATGATCATTATTTAAGCGAGGAGCAACTCGAATATTTTAGGGCGAAACTTATAAATTGGAAGAATGAATTATTGAAGGAGAGTAATGAAACTCGAGAAAATCTTCAAATTGAAAAAAATGTTGAGGCCGATTCGATAGATACTGCTTGCAATATAATCAATCAGACATTAGAGTTAAGAACAAAGGATAGAGCTCGAAAACTCATACACAAAATCGATGCTGCAATAAAAAGAATTGATGATGGATCGTATGGGTATTGCGAAGAAACGGGAAATCCTATAGGTGTCAAGAGACTAGAAGCTCGTCCTATAGCGACCCTTTGCATTGAAGCGCAAGAAAGACACGAGAAAAAAGAAAGAGATTATAGGGAAGATGTACTTGAAAGTGAAGCCTCATAACAATATTGATGAACAAAACGACAATAATAATTTTAAAACGAAGTGTGGATTTATTGCGATCGTTGGAGAACCAAACGTTGGAAAGTCCACACTCATCAATTTGATCGTTGGAGAAAAAATATCGATCGTCTCAAATAAGATCCAAACAACGAGAAGACAAATACGTGGAATAAAAATCGTTGATAATTCTCAACTTGTCTTCATAGATACGCCTGGATTTTGTCGCGCAAACACATCCCTTGAAAAAGCACTTATATCAAATTTTAGATATGCATACAAAGACGCGGATATTATTCTCCTCATGATAGATCCAACCTCCAAAAATCATAAGTCCTCCTTTGATTTCATAGAAAAAATAAAAAATAAAGATAATATACTCATAGTTGCAATAAATAAAATTGACGCCGTAAAAAAAGAGTCACTCTTAAAATTAACTGAATCTTTATCTCATTATGACAATATCAAAAAGATTTTCATGATATCGGCCCTTGAGAATGATCATGTCGATGATATAACAAATTTCCTTTTAGATAACATCCCAGAGAGTCCATTTATGTATGAGGAAGATAGATCAACTGATATGGACATAAAATTTCGACTCTCTGAAATAACACGTGAAAAAATCTTTAACCTCTTATCAAAGGAACTTCCATATAGTATATACGTTGAAACAGAATCCTTCTCATCAACAGATAAAAAAGCAAGAATTTTTCAATCAATAATCGTTATAAAAGACTCACAAAAAGGAATCGTCCTTGGAAAACAAGGATCAAAAATAAAAGAGATAAAAAATCTCGCTATCTTTGACATGAAAAAACTTCTCAACAAAAATATAGATTTGAAGCTATTCGTCAAAGTGAAAGAGAAATGGACAGAAAAAAGGAGTCACCTCCAAAATGCAGGTATTGTCGACTAATAGTATTAAAGATATAATCTTTATTATACTCTCCATTTCATCAATAATATCAACAATATTATTCATAATATCAAATAATACACTAAAAAGTGTATTATTTTTTATGAATACTATAATATTCGTATCAATGATAATAGCGATAAATATGAAAGCGTATATAATCTCTATAATCCTCATGATAATATACCTTTCCATATCATCAGGGATTATAATAATCTCCAACGCAATAACAAAACACAATAACAAATCAAATAATTCTAAAAATATAATTCCAATATCATTAATTTCAATATTCGCATTATTGTTTTTTATACCAATTTATAATGAATCTATATCACAAAATATATCAAAAACCCCTCTGACACAAGACATTGTTTTTATGTCTATATTTTTATGTATAATTTCTATTGAATCCATCGTCCTATTAGTTGGTATGAGTTATTTCTTAAAACAAAAATAAATTATCGTAATTTTTTAAAAAATTCTTTGATTATATTCGAACATTCACTCTCTCGTATGCCCCCAATTATATTTTTTGGTTTATGAAGAGAACTATCGAAAATACGAGCATTGTGTTCAATACCTCCGCACTTTGGATCATACGCTCCAAAAAAAATATTTTGTATACGAACCTTCTCAAGGACAGACGCACAAAAACAACAGGGCTCAAGATTAACATACAAACTCATCTCATCAAGATATTTCGTCTTCAATTTTTGAAGGGACGTGATTACGGATATATACTCAGCGTGCATTAGAGGATTTTTTAACTCTTCAACCCTGTTTCCAGAGTATGAAATAATATCATCACCCATTGCAATAACCGCAAAAATCGGAATCTCCAACGAACTAGACGAAAGAATACCCCTCGAACTACCCACCACAAAATTCATTATATCCTTTGAAAACATTTTTTATAAGATATCAAGATAAGAAAGCAAAATGGCGGGAGCGACGGGACTCGAACCCGCGACCTTCGGCGTGACAGGCCGACGCTCTAACCAACTGAGCTACACCCCCGCTTTCTCGAATCAATCCGAACATCTCATCATGTCCAATTGATATATTCATAGTATCAAACTTTTTCGTGATCGTCAATACATTATTTTTCATTTTCGCACTTTTTTATAACAATATCTATATACACAATATAAACATAATATATATCTCATATATACAATCATCTTTACTAGACAAGACCCTATGTCTATTGTCAATATAAATACATATTCAAATATTATTATTTCATATTGACATATGATTTGATTTGAGATAGAATGACTCTTAGTGTGTTATATTTATTTTATAAAAAGGAGGGGAGAAAAGTGGAAGTTACGGTTAATGACAACAATGTTGATCATGCTTTGCGTATATTAAAGAAGAAGATGCAAAGAGAGGGAATATATAAAGATATGAAGATTCATCGTCATTTTGAAAAGCCCTCCGAGAAGAAAGCAAGGAAACAGGTTGAATCTATCAGGAGGTATAGAAAACTCTTGAGGAAGAGACTCGAAAAAGAGGGATACTAATTTTTTCTTGATGATCAATTGAAAAAAAGCTGCATGTTTTTATTGTGGCTTTTTTATTTTGTTATTGAATACCTCTGTTATAAAATTCGAAAATAGTGTAGAATGTGATTTGTATAAAGATTTGTTAATGTTTTCTTTTTTTTATTAAGTGGATTCTAGAAAATGCAATCAGGAAATATAGGGATCGCGACGGAGAATACCTTGAATAATTCGGATGTCGTCGTAAATAATATTACGAATTCTGCATCACAAGTTTCAACACATGATTCGATTTTTGGTATGTTTTGGCATGCTGGATTTATGATCAAGATTGTTATGCTAACACTTTTATTTGCATCCATTTGGTCGTGGACGATTATTATATCGAAATATGTGAGGATAAAAAAAATAAATGCAGAGGCTGATATTTTTGAGGATAGTTTTTGGTCTGGAACACCTCTTGAATCTTTGTATCGCGAACTCAAAGATACAGCTTTTGATCCTATATCAAATGTTTTTTGTGCGGGGATGTCCGAATGGAATAGACTCATAAAAAAGAATAGAGGTCAAAGTTTATCGACTGAGCAGAAGATCAATTCTGTCATGAGGATAAAACAGATTATGAATGTCACGATAACGAAGGAACTTGATATTCTTGAGATGAGGATGACTTTTTTGTCGTCTCTTGGAACGAATGCGGTTATTATCGGGATTTTCGGGACGGTCCTTGGGATTATGGAAGGAATGAAAGTTATTGCGACTCAACAGAGTGCAAGTATTATCCCAATTATCGCGGAAACGTTGTTCACGACCGCTATGGGACTCGTCGCTGCGATTCCAGCTGCTATATCATACAATAAATTTTCATCTGATATAAATCGTTATGCAAACAGACTTGAGACATTTTCAGAAGAATTTAGTTCAATAATTTCGAGGCAATTTGATGAGAGTTAATAACAATAGACAAAGAAATCGAATGAACAGGACGACTCAGATAAATGTTGCTCCTCTTGTCGACGTTTTTCTCGTTCTCGTTGTTATATTCATGATCACAGCCCCAATTTTAACGGCTGGAATAAATGTTGATCTTCCAAAAACGAAGGCCGTCTCCTCGAAACAGGAAGATAAAGCTCCTGTTATTATATCGATCGACAAGGATTCGAATATATACGTTGAAGATGCGAAAGTTTCTATTGAAGAACTCCTTCAAAAACTTCCATTGATCATGGAGAATGGGAAGAGTGATGTCGTTTATATAAGGGGAGATAAAAATCTGCAGTATGGAACGATCATGGAAATTATGGGCATAATATCGTCTTCTGGCGCGTGTAAGGTCTCTCTCATTTCTGAAGTGGACACAAATGCGTCTCAAAACAATAATCTGTCTTCCATAAAGTTTGACGAAAAACCTATACAAAAACAAAATAAAAAATTGGGACACAAAAATAATAAGAGAAAATAAAAATGCGTAAGAATACTCCTCTTATATTATCAACTCTTCTTCATGTTATTGTCATTTCAATTTCGTATTATGGTATAAAGAATCCTTTTTCGTCGGAAGATGCAATTAAAGACAATGGGTATGTTGTCTATGATTTCGTTCAAATTGGACCAAAAAGTAAGGCTCCTATTCTCTCGGATGTTGAGGGACGTGTGAGCAAGACAAAATCTCAAACGAAAGAGAAAGAGACTGTATCCGCGAAGAATCAGCCTGAAGAAAGTTCTGCTCCAAAAAAAGAACAAAATAATAATGAAAATTCAAAAAAAGACGATACTCAAAAAAAAGATGAGCCAAAACAAAAGGAGACAAAAACGACAGAAAAAAAAATTGAAGAAAAAAAAGATGATGATAATGCGATAGCATTGAAAAAAGATAAAAATAAACCTAAAAAAGACAAAACAAAAAAAGAAAGTAATAACAAAAAAAATCAGAAATCAAATGATAAAAATAAGGTAAAAAACAATTCAAAAGCTTCTGAAAAAGCGATCGTCAATCTTCGAAAAAACAAGAAGAATGCGAAGAAATCTGATCCAAAATCCGCGAAGAAATCTTTTGATAGTCTCCTAGACGATGCGATTGCGTCATCTGACAATGAGAATTCTGGGATCAAGGCCGAGGAATTGGGAGATGTTTTGACGACGACTCAAATTGATCTCATTCGTCAGACTATCAGAAAATGTTGGCATTTCCCAGCGGGTTTAAAAAATGCTGAGGAATTGATCGTCGACATAAAGATGGAATTGTCAGAGGATGGGAGTGTCAAGAAGGCTGAGATCGTTGATGAGGCTCGTATGAGGACGGATCCAAACTTCAAAATTGCGGCTGAAAATGTTCATAGAGCCGTTTTGGACCCAGAATGTAATCCTCTCCCCCTCCCTCCTGAAAAATATAACGAATGGAAGGAACTCGAACTTAGTTTCAATCCGAAGGATATGTTTGATTAAAATTTTATTGAGTCATACATCGGAATTAAAACGGAGTATACGATCGTCATAATCAATCCCCCCATAAAAATGATTATGAAAGGTTGAATGAGATTTGTATATCTCTCTATCTTGTGAATAAAATCGTTTTGAAGATCTGTTGACAATAATAAAAAAGAATCAGGAAGACTCGAAACTTTTTCTCCTGCTTCTATTATGAGGATATGTGATATATCGAATATTCCCGTTTTCCTCATCGATATCGACAATGACAATCCAGACATAATAAAACTTCGTATTTTATGGATTGCAGACTTCATTGATGAACTATCTTCAAATGCGATGATCGCAAGATCAAGGGATTCCCTGATCGTCATACTCTCAAATAACATCGTCTTCATAAATGAAAAGAATTTTATTATATCGAGATCATGTCGAAAATCTTTCAGTATGGGAATATTCGATAAAATGCGATCTTTTTGTTTTTTGAAAGAAGGATTGTATTTTAACATTATTATATAAAAAATTATCATCAAAAACGTCGATAATACGACACAATAATGATTCAAACAAAAATCGTGAAATTTTATTAGAATTTTTGTTATATATGGAAGGGGGATACCCATATCCTGAAATATACTCTGAAAATTTGGGATAATATAAAATATCCAGAATGAAAACACTATTGTTATGACACACAACAAAATTATAGGATATGAGAGGATATTTTTTATTTTCTTTTTAATACTAATTTTTGATTCGAGGTGAGATATTATAAATTTTATAGATTTTTCGAAGGTTGATGTTTTTTCAGCGATCATTATCGAGGAATATGAGAGATTATCAAAGAAGTCATTTCCAATATATAAAATTGTCTTCGATAATGAAGATCCATTTTTTATGGAATATATCATATATTCGACGACTGACCTATATTCTTCCATCCTCGAGAATGAGCTACTAATAATTTCCAGGGTCCTCAATATATCGAGTTTATTCGATAGGAGGGTATAAAGATTTTTGAAGAATGGAAGTGTGAACTTTTCGATTATATAATTTTTAGTATAAAAACTTTTATACTTCTTAAAGGAAACTATATCGCAATTCTGATACTTCAAAATACTCAGAAGTTCATTGTTATTCTTTGCGAAAACAAATTTCTTCTCTAATGATTTTGAGTTATTGTTAAAAATTTTACAAGTATATATCACAAAAATGTCGTCAATTTTTTATAACATCCCCTTCCTTATAGCGTAATACAACGAACGCGAAAATAAAAAGGATTATTGAGAGGATTTGTCCGACTGTTAGGGAAAACATATTGAAATAGTTGTATGTTTCGACGTCCTTATAGAATTCTATAATAAATCGTGATGAGGAATACACAATCATGAAGGTTGCAGAGAAGATTCCTGATCCTATGAGTTTTGGACCTTTAAATTTCCATATCATGAGCATAATCCAAAAACTAACGAATCCCTCGAATATAGATTCGTATATTTGAGTTGGATGCCTTGGGAAATTATCGACAAAAGAAAATATAACTGCAAATTTAAAATTTGTCACAATTCCGTATAATTCTTGATTGATGAAATTCGCAATACGTCCTATGAAAATTCCGAGAGCCCCCGAAAACGAGAGAATATCGGCCATGATTTTTATGGGTATATTATATTTCCTCTTGAAATAAAAAAGAGAGAACAAAATCCCAAGAACTCCCCCATGAAAAGATAATCCCCCATTTCGTATCATAAAAATTTCAAACGGATTGTTTATATAGTATTCAGGTTCGAAAAATAAGATATGTCCGAGTCTCGCCCCAATAATACACGATATTATACCAATAAACATAAATTGATCAAAATATTGAGAAGATAAAATTGAAATGTCAAACTTTTTCATCATTTTTATTATATAAGAAGAAAATAACCATATAATAAAAATTGAAAGAGCATATATAATTCCATACCAATATATACTTAAATTTCCTATTTTGAAGGCAATGGGTAATATATCTAAATAAAACATACAATGTATAAAAATAATACTATAAATTCGATAAAATTATAACAGTATTGCATGGAAAAGGACAAGAGAAAAGTGTGATAAATCAAACACATATATACAAAAAGTTGAATGACACAACCTATAATATGTGTGAAACACAACTTTGAAATGGTATTATGACGATCAAGAAGTATTTCTAGTTGAATTTTTGAGGTTACTTTATGAATAAGATTTTATTAGGGTTGGTTGCTGTTTCCATGATCCCAGCTTCTTTCTCGTCTGAGAACAACGTATGTAAGGGACAGAATAAGTTTTCTGTTGCGCTTTCTGGTGGTGCGAATTTCGCAAAAAATAAGTTCAATGATGGATTGGACGATGCAAGGAAAGAAATAGCGAAAAGATTTAAAGATGTTGATCTTGATGGCTTTATTGAGGATGCGTCTACAAAACTATCTAATCATATCGTAGATAAGATATCCGATGGAAATAATGCAAACGATATGAAAGCACTTGCGAAGACAGACACTCCTCAAGGAAAACTCGCTGCTATCATGATCAAGGATCTGAAGGATGCGGATTTTGACAAGGCGCACTATGAGAAGAATATGTCCCGTTATATGTCTTCGTCTATAGAATCTTTTGAAGTCGTTCAAAAGATCGCGTCTGAAGTTGATGATGAAGATTTCCAAAATGTTGCTGAAAACAAAGAATTGAGCGACGCGATGCAATTTGCTCATGCATTCTATGAAACGAAAAATTCATTAAAGTATACGAAACTTTCAGGAGACAAGAGTAAGAGTGCGACAGGATTTATGTCTCAGATCTCTGGTATTTACGAATACGTTGCACCGAACGGATTTATTGTTGGTGGAGAACTCGGATTTGGAAAGACTTTTGGATCGAAGACAATTAAATCTTATACTGGAAATGTGAAAGTCAAGAACACGTTCTTTGTGGATGCATTGTCTCGTCTTGGATATCAAATAACAAACGAATTCTCGATGGGTACGTTGGTTGGTGTCAGAATGACTCGTAACAAAATCAATAATGATCTAAAAGAAGGTACAGAGTTATTTGGTTTTGTAAAAGGTTGGAATAAAGTTTGTCCGAAAGAAATAGAAGATGCGAAGATCAATATAGATGCATTGAATATCAAAGAGGATATCAAAAAGAGTCATTCGAAGACAAAAACATCTCTCGCTCTCGGGTTGTTCGGAAAATATGATTTCCAAAACGGATTATTTGTTGAAACAGATGTTTTGTATGTCACTAATGGAAAATTTGCAACCGTTAAAAAGAATGGCTTCGGATTGAAACAGAAATCTATGAATATCGCTGTTAAATTCGGGTATACATTCTAATTTCGAAAGATAAACTTATCAAATATCATGTCATCAAAGACAAGGGCCCCCTCCTGCATCATGGAGAGGGTCTTTGTTTTATTTATATTTATTTCGCATTATTTTCCAATCATTTTGGTCCATAATATAATCAAAGTTCCCATTCATAAAAACATTGTATTCAACGTCATCATCGATATTCAACTCTTTATCCAATATAGAACCATAAATATTTCGAAATGTCGTCGCGTTCTTTAGAGGAATAAAAGTTCCGAAGGTCGTCGTTTTCTTGATGACGACATTGTCATATGATGAGGAGTCAGATGATGATGATGATAACGATTCAGAACTAGACTCATGTTCAGCCTCCCCTTCGAAAAGTTTGTATAATGTATATTTATCCTTATTTCCAAAGAGAGCGGATTCCAATATCGATTCCTCATAGCATATGATAGACATCGGAATAATATCTTCATTCTCATGATTATTCGCAATAAAACTACACGCAATACTCAATAAATATTCATTATCAACATACCTCTTCTTAGAATTATCGCGTTTTAAAAGTATATTATCCTTAGTATCATGAGATTTGGGAGTTCCCTGCAGGATAGACGATATATTGAGGGGACGATTTTCAATAGGATAGTTTGAAATCTCAGAATACCTCCTGTGTTTTCCTCGAAATTCTGGCCAACTCCTCAACATATCCCCATCACTGTCATCAAACGAATAACAACAACTCCCAAATCCAAAAAATATTAGACAACAACAAATATTTAATACTTTAAATTGCATTTTATATAGAACCTCCCCATACAACAAAATCTTATAAAATAAGTCGATATTTTATCTCTAATCTATATAAAATTCTATATCAATATTTCATTATTAGTCAATATTTTATTCTTATCGTATCTTCAAGGAGGCGAGTCCAAGGATCCCAAGGATTATGGAGATTATCCAGAATCTGAAGACGACCGTTGATTCAGCCCATCCTTTCTTTTCAAAATGATGATGAATAGGGGCCATCAAGAATATCCTTTTTCCCGTCATCTTGAAATACATCACCTGAATAATCACGGAAATCGTCTCAAGAACAAAAATTCCTCCAATTAGTGCGAAGATTATTTCATGCTTCGATATAACGGAAACAAATCCCAAGGATCCTCCAATCGCAATCGATCCTGTGTCCCCCATGAAAATCTTCGCAGGAGGAGCATTGAACCACAAAAATCCAAGACTCGCTCCAACGAGTGCACTCAAAAATACACAGACCTCCGATAAACCAACAACATAATGTATATGCAAATAATCGGAAAATACAACGTTCCCCACTAAATAACTAATTATCGCAAAACATATCGATGATATAACAACAGGTCCAAGAGCAAGTCCATCGAGTCCATCCGTGAGATTCACTGCGTTCGAACTCCCAACAATGATCAATATCGTCCAAACTATAAAAAAATAACCCAAATCTATCTGCACATTCTTCAAAAATGGAAGAAATATCGTCGTATCCCCGCTGTGTGGCGCAAATATCATACACGCAATATAACATACACACCCAACAATAGACTGCAACAAAAATTTCTTCCTCCCAGATAATCCCTTCGAATTATTCCTTGAAACCTTCAAAAAATCATCGAGAAGTCCTATCCCCCCAAAACCTATCATAACAACCATACACATCAGCATATATATATTCGATAGGTCTCCAAAAAGAAAACTACTCAATAAAACAGACACAATAATAATTATCCCGCCCATCGTTGGAATTCCCTTCTTCGTCTCAAGATGACTCTTTGGTCCATCATCTCTTATGGGCTGCCCGTTCTTTTGAAATCTCTTGAGAAGAATGATCCCCTCATCACACGTCAAAAAAACAATCACAAATCCCATCAAAAATGCGCAAACAGACCGAACCGTCACATACTTCAAAACATTCAGAAATCCAATCTCATTTGCGAATAGTTTGTATAAAATATTGTAAAACATAACTCTCAAATCCTTCGAAGTCTCACGCTATCGATTATTAAATCGAGTCCAACACTCCTGGATCCCTTCACTAAAACAATGTCCCTATTCTCCAACAATCCTATCGTTTTTTCTATAGATTTTTCATCAACCTTCGAAAATGTCACAAGATTTTTATTATCAACAATCCTCTCAATGAGAGATCTCGTCTCCTCCCCTCCAAAATACACAACAACATCAAATCTCGATCCTCGAAGTCTCTCAAATATATTCTCATGATACATCTCTCTAAACTCCCCGAGTTCTCCCATCTCCCCCATAATACAAACCTTCCTGATACCCTTTATATTATGTTCATCATAGTATTCAGCCCTCCTATTCATATTCTCTATAGAAACCTCCATAGATGTCGGACTAGAGTTATACGAATCATCAATAATCGTTATGATCTTCTCACGATGATTGACATATCTATCATCATCATTATTATGATTGTCATCCTCATCCCTTCTTTCTATCTCAAATCTCTTGATCGCTCCCCTCCCTTCTAGAGGCCTGATCCTCTTGAAATGATCAATAAATTGATCAATGTCATATCCCAATGCATACAACACTCCAACAACCTGAGATATCATGATCGTGTAGTTCATGCCAACCGCTGAAATCCAAAAACTATAGTTCTTATCCCCGATTTTTATGCAGACCATCGTCATATTCTTCTCATAATCAACATAATCATACGTGATTCGAACATTATTCCACGATCCAAATCCAACACTAATCGTCTTTATATTCTTCTCCCGTGCCCTATTCTTGATCTCGCTTATCAAAGAATTCGAACAGTCTCCGTTGAATATAAGGGTCGTCCCCTCCCGCATACTATCAATAACAGACAACTTCTCATTCTTCAATTCTTCATAACTATGAAACATCCCTATATGAGATTCCCTGATATTCGTGATGAGAGTTATATCAGGATCAACATAATCACAAACCTCCTTTATCTCCCCTTTGTGATTCGTCCCCATCTCAAAAATCCCGTATATCGTCTCCCTGTTCATCCTCGCCATAGACATAGGAATCCCGTATATCGTGTTATAATTCTTCTCAGACGAACAAACACTCTCCTCCCCTTCAATCCCTTTGATTATATTCGAAAGCCATGTCCTCGTCGTCGTCTTCCCAACACTCCCCGTTATTCCAATGATCTTTAAATCACCCTTCTTATCATTGCTTTCCTTCGATATCTCACGCATATGATATCCAAGACTCTTCAATGCAGAAAGACTGTCATCACACACAACAATCATCTCATCAAAACATCCAGAAAATGTGTCGACATACTCCATATATCTCTCCTCAACGATCGCGTATTTCGCACCCTTCTTGAAGGCCTCCGCAACATGAACGTGCCCTGCCTCCCTGATCGCAACGAATATATCATTCTCTTTGAGAGTCCTCGAATCTATCGATATCTCCTCTCCATTGTATACATTCTGTAAAAATTCATTAAAATTCATTGTTTTTTCTCCAAATATTTGTTAAATCATAAATCCATTATATAACAATATATAGACGACCATGACATTTCGTACACACTTTTTTTTGAATTTTTTTTCATGATATTTTTTCGTTGGAATATCTTCTTTTTTTAGGGATTCTTTTTTTGTGGGGAATGATTTATTTTGATATGGATTTGAAATAAAATTGATTGGTATACGCTTGAAATTTTAGATAAATTCATCACACAATATTTATTTAAATCGAGAGATACGACGAAAACTTTAGTTGTATTTGCGATGAATTGTTTTATATTTTGCTCAGTATTTTCAACAACTTTGCGATAAATACCCATAAAAAACACTGTGTGCCTTCCAAAATCCTCGAATGACACACAGCGAGATTTTCACGGAAGATTTATTTTCCTTCCTCATTACTACTATTTTTCTCGGCTCTTTTTTTGACAATGTCCGTTAATTTTTTGACAATGTCCGTTAATTTATCAATTTCGTCCGTTAATTTATCAATTTCTATAGCATTTTCAATGAATAAAACGCATACCTTATAGGACTTTTCCTTATCACTCGCAACCTTTTCATATGCATCGATCAAAGCCTTCTGTTTCTCTTTCAATTCGTTTATCTTCTCTTTCAATTCGTTTATCTTCTCTTTCAATTCGTTTATCTTCGCGATAATCCTCTCATTTGAGACTATGACCCTGCCATTTTGCTCAGGAGTATCCTTCTTTTCGATAGATTTATTGTCATCATCGACATTCCTCTTAGCCTTAATCTTCTTCACCAACTCTTTGAATTGCGCGTATTCAGCGGGTGTCAACTTGGATTTCGCAACTTCCTTGTGGGACTTCATGTCAAGAGGAACATGGTCTGCAAACCCATTACCCACAAAAAATCCACACAAAATCGTAAACATAATAATATTTTTATTCATCTTTTTCTCCCCAAATATCATATAAAAAATTGTCCTCCCCTTACTTTCAGTATAACTCCTCCTCGAAAATTCTATCAATAAAAATGATATTTTTCTCACAAAATGATATTTATCTGATTTTTTTTGGGCAAAAAATATTTTTTCGCTTGCAAAATGATTTCAATGTGTGTTATAAATAAATCATGGCGTTCCTCGATAGCTCAGTCGGTAGAGCAAGTG
>CAMYPB010000016.1 GCA_947285985.1 uncultured Holosporaceae bacterium | reverse complement strand
CGATATGGGAGTGTATGCCCCCATCCGAAAAAAGACCCATAACATGAAATGTTTCGTATTTATCTAAAAATAATCTCAATTCTTCCATATTGTCAAATTCATGGGATTTTATGGAATCTGATATGAGGGGAAGTTTTTGTTTGATGATGCGTCCAGATCCAATCGTGAGGTGTCCAACCTCAGAATTTCCAAACTGTCCATCAGGAAGACCAACGTATTTCCCGGACGCTTCTAATAAAGAATGTTTCGAATTTTCAAATAATTTTAGGAAATATTTAGCTTCTAGTATTGCGTTTCCAAATTTTTCGTTTGATATACCAAATCCATCTAAAATACAAAGTATTATTTTCTTGTTCATCATTTATCTCTTCACATCATCTTTCATATAAAATAATATAACATAACCATTAAAAAATACTATACAAACATTCTTAACTTTTTGTTAACATATTTGAAATATAATAATAAAAGTATGTGATAATATTTGTGAGGTATTTTCTATGTTTTTTATATTATGTTTAATTCTTTTTTCTAGCGATTGTTTTGCGTCATGTTTAGAAAATGAGTCTTATATAGACGAAAATTCTATCATAACTGAAAAATTTGATATGGATGGGGGAATATCGTTGTCTGGACTATATATCGACACATCCTCAATAACGGACGACATAATAAAAACACTAGATGAAAAGATGATTGATATCGAATGTTTAAAAGACAGCCGTATATATCCCTTCGTCAATGATATTATACTCTTCTATAATGTATACGAGAAATTATTCCCCCATGAAATAGGGTATATAATGTCGAGTATTTCAGAAAACGGACAGATATACAATGTCAACGGAGGAAAATTCTATTTCGAATGGATGAAATTGATAAAATTATTGAAAGATGCGAGGAATATAGATTATACGGACGACATAACAAATATACTCGTCAAAAGAAAAAAATAATAAGTTGTGTACGAAATGTCGAATCCTTTAAAAACTGTGATATGATGATTAAGTACGTTAGAAATATGAACTTAAAAAAATAGAGGAGAAAAATTATGAATAAAGATATCAATAACTTAGTTATCATAGGGTCTGGACCTTCTGGATTGACATGCGGGATATACGCGGCTCGGGCCGATTTAAAACCGATCGTCATCGCGGGAAATAATCCAGGAGGACAACTCATGAACACAGATAAGATCGAAAATTTCCCGGGATTCAAATCTATAAGCGGACCAGATTTCATGATGCAGATCATTGAACAATCTGAATCTTTAGGTATTCAATTTGAATATGAAAATGTCTCATCCATAAAAAAAGAGGATAATCTTTTTTATATCAATCTTGAATCCGGGAAACAGATTATATCAAGGACAGTCCTCATCGCAACGGGTGCGAAACACAGACATCTAAATGTCAAAGGAGAGGAAGAATTTATTAATAAGGGAGTGTCGTGGTGTGCGACATGCGATGGACCATTATACAAAGACAAAATAACGGCTGTCATTGGAGGGGGAAATACGGCCGTTATGGAAGCCCTCTTTTTATCTGGATTTTCAAAGAAAGTATACCTCGTTCATAGACGCGATAAACTCCGCGCGGATAATGTCCTCCAAGAAAAATTGTTCGCTAAAAAAAATATAGAATGTATATGGAATTCTAAAATCATTTCTATAGAGGGATCGAAAAATGTCGAATCAATCGTCATACAAAATTCTCAAAATGATGAGATAAATATTATCAATGTCGATGGAATTTTCATAGCGATCGGAACAGAGCCCTCATCAGAATTTATACGTGATATCGTTGAAACGGATAGTATGGGATATATAAAGACGAACAACACAAAAACTTCGGTCGATGGAATTTTTGCGGCGGGAGACGTCGTTTCTGGGAGTCTCAAACAGGCGATATACGCAGCAGGTCAGGGAGCCCTCGCATCAAAAGAAATCGAAGAATATCTCCGATAATTTCATATACCCCATATTTTTTTGGGGTATCTTCCAAAAATTAACAGAATATTAATAAATTTTTTGTATCATGAATTATGAAGTTTTTTTTATATTTGCATGACAGGAGGATATTATGCGCAAAAATATTATGATATTTTCTATTATAATTAGTACTTGTTTTATACATAATGTATACTCATATTCACTTCTGAATACTCGGGGGGGGGGGGGTGATACACTTTCAAGAACTCAACTCATAGACTTGGTTGATAAAACGTTGGGCTTCGATAATAATGGTCAAATAAATCCCCTCCCAAAAAAAGATAAAAATACACAATATCAAAATCTTCTGGAATATATTCGAGATGTTGGATCCAGGCTTGTCGAAGATAACTGTATAGAAAATCTGATAAATGAGGGTGGACCCTTTGGAAATTTAGACCCCAATCTTAAATGCACCATTCTAGAAAATCTGACAGATAGGCATGGACTCCTTGGAGGTTTAGACCCCGTGGATAAAAGCATCATTCTAAGAAATCTGACAAATGAGAGTGGACTCTTTGGAAATTTAGGTGATGACGCAAGAAAAATGCTAAGAGATGCTATAGGAATAAGTGATAATGATCTGTTGAAATTCATAGCGAATAACAAAGATCAGATAAAAGAAAAACTTGGAATTAAATAATTAATCTGATATCCCCCCAAGAAAATAATATTGGGGGGAATTGATAATTTTCATGAGAACATGAGATACGTTGGATTTTCGAGGAGTTGTTTGATATACGAGAGGAAGAGTCCCGCATCCTTTCCATCGATAACCCTGTGATCAACGGCATACCCTAATTTCAAGATGCGTGAGATTTTTATTTCATCATTCTTGACGACGGGTTGTTTTGTTGCGCGTCCTATCGAGAGTATACTCCCTTGTGGGGGATTGATGATCGAATAGAATTCTTCAACCTCTGTCATTCCGAGGTTTGACGTCGTTATACTCCCCCCTAAAAATTCCTCTGGTTTCAATGAATTTGACCGTGCTTTTTGAACGAGATTTTTCACATCGTCTGAAATCATACGTAGACTCTTCATATCTGCATTCTTTATGATTGGTGTGAAAATTCCTCCATCAACCGCAACAGCGAAACTCACATCTATATTGTTATAATGACGTATCTTTCCATCGATCCAGCTAGAATTTAGGGATGGATATTTCTTGAGGCCAAGTGCAACGATTTTTATTATGACATCGTTTAAACTTATTTTCCTTGATATATCTTCAAGTGATGCGTTGTATGATTTTACAATATTCATCATATCATCAACATCACACGATATCGTCATATAGAAATGAGGAACCTCATTTTTAACGCGCGTCAATTTTTCTGCGATGACCTTCCTCATATTTGGAACATCCTCGTCAAAATATGGAACGTCATTCCTTCCAAACGATGAATTTTTATTGTCATATTCATGTTTCGATGATGAAGATGACGCAGAATCATTGATATTATTATTGTGGAATCTCAGGACATCGTTCTTAACGATTCTTCCCATAGGACCCGAACCCTTTAGATTACGCAGATTAATTCCATACTCATTCGCGATCTTCTTTGCTAATGGACTCGCTTTGATCCTATCATTATTATCCCCATTATTTTGCGTTTCAATATGACCATTTGAAACATCATCTTTATTATCCAAAACGGAATTATTATTATCATCATCCGTTCTCATGACAATATCCTTCTTCTCGTCTTCTATAGGTTTGTGCGCATCATTTGAAGAGAGACTATTTATCATATTATTGACATCATCGTCTGAATCTTTTTTCTGACGCAATATTGCGATAGGAGTTTTCACGGCTATATCAAACGATCCCTCAGGAACGATGATCTTCGCGATTATTCCTTTGTGGAGGGATTCGACTTCCATCGTGGCTTTATCCGTGTCTATCTCACATATAACATCCCCAACGGATATTTCATCTCCCTCCGATTTACACCATTTAACAAGATTTCCCTTTTCCATTGTGGGGCTCAAAGCCGGCATAGTAATCATAACAGGCATTTTTTAAATTCCTTATGTTATTTATTGTTTTTTATTACAAAGTCTTAGAGCAGTATCAACTATTTCGTCAATACTTGGCAAGGCTTTTTGTTCAAGATTTTTTGAATAGGGCATTGGAACGTCTTCTGTCCCTATACGACTCGGTTCCGCATCTAAATAATCAAATGCGTCCTCAACAACGATCGATATAATCTCAGATCCTATTCCACAACTAAGCCATCCCTCTTCAATACTAATAATTCGTCCCGTCTTCCTGACAGAATTTATTATTGCATCCCTATCTATCGGACGAAGACTAATAAGATTTATAACTTCCGCACTAATATTATATTTTTCATCCAATATTTTCGCGGCTTGCAATGCGTATTCAACGGATATAGAAAATGCAACCAATGTTATATCAGATCCTTCCCTCATCTTTATGGATTTATCAAGAGGAAGAATATCAACGATATTGTTATCATCAGGCATCTCAAATTCACGTCCATACAACATTTCGTGTTCCAAGAATATAACAGGATTATCATCGCGTATCGCGGCCTTCAAAAGGGCCTTCGATTCAAAGGATGTGTATGGTGCGACAACTTTGAGTCCTGGACAATGCGCATACCAACTCGCGAAACATTGGGAATGTTGAGCCCCAACTTTTCGAGGTGCGCTATTTGGCCCCCTAAAAACTATAGGACATTTTATCTGACCCCCAGACATATAAAATGTCTTCGCTGCAGAATTTATGATATGATCAATCGCTTGCATCGCGAAATTGAAGGTCATAAACTCAACGATAGGACGAAGTCCAGAAAACGCAGCTCCAACTCCCATCCCCGCGAATCCATATTCTGTTATGGGAGTGTCTATAACACGTTTATCTCCAAATTCCGCGAGTAAACCCTGACTCACTTTGTAGGCACCATTATAATACGCAACTTCCTCTCCCATGAGAAAAACATTTTCATCGCGTCTCATTTCTTCGGCCATAGCATCTCTTAGGGCCAATCTAACAGTTTGTTTATTCATACTAACACATCCCTATATAAATCACTCTCTTCCGGTTCACTTGAATTTATCGCAAATTCAGCAGCATTTTCTATAATCTCAGAAATTTCGTCTTCAATTTCTTCGATTTGATCATCTGAGATATTATGCCCTGTCATCAAAATTTCTTTCACCTTCAAAATAGGATCACGATTCTTTTTGATATTGTCAACTTCTTCTCGCGTTCTATATGTTGCAGGATCAGACATAGAATGTCCCCTATATCTATATGTATCGACATACAATATCAAAGGTCCCTTTCCAGAACGTACGTATTCTATGGCATCCTTCGACTTCTCAATAACATCAAACAAAGCCATACCATCGCATTCAATGCAAGGTATATCAAAAGGAAGCCCTCGATTTTTCAAGGTATGTCCTGAAACGACTCGTTTTGCGGCCGTTCCCATTGCATAATGATTATTTTCTAGAACATAAAGAACGGGTAATTTCCAGATAGACGCCATATTGAAGGCTTCGTATACCTGTCCTTGATTCGCAGCCCCATCCCCAAAATAAACGACAGATATCCCCCCATCATTTTTATAGTTATGAGCGAGGGCTAGACCCGTTCCAATGGGAACCTGCGCCCCAACGATTCCATTTCCCCCATAAAAATTGTGGGATTTACTATACATATGCATAGATCCCCCCTTTCCTTTTGAACATCCCGTTGATTTTCCGCAGAGTTCTGCCATGACATACTTCGGATCAACCCCACAAACGATCATATGTCCATGATCACGATAACTCGTTATGGAGCTATCAATATCCGACATATTGTGTTGAATTCCAACGGCAACAGCTTCCTGCCCTATATATAAATGACAAAATCCATAGATATGACCTTCCGTATATAATTCTGCGGCCTTCTCCTCGAACATTCGAATAGTGAGCATTTTTTTGAATAAGTCGATTATTTCATGAGAAGTCATCATAATTTCGTATCTCTTCTTTTCGTTAGTAGACTTTATATGACTTCTTTTACATAATTTCGACGTAAAAATCAATCCCCTATCTAAACATGAATCAAAAGCATTCTTCATTTTTCAATTTCTCCTTTAATAATATAATATTTGTATACTATCATCCTAACATGACTCTTTCGAATTCATGACATCTCGTACACAACTTTTTTTCATGAGGATCAATTTTTTTTCAGAAATGTGAAGAAATAAGATTATTTCGATAGAATAATAAAGTCATCGGGAAGAGACGAATCATCTGGAATATCCGTCATCTCGAGGATTTCCGTCCAATTTTCATCAATTTTTTCTGTTTTGTTGTCATCTTCGCACCCACATCTCACGTTTACTAATGAAAAAAAATCTGTATTTTTATTACTTATTGGAGAATTCGACGCAATTGCAGATGCGAAAGAAAACAGAAAGAAAGACATAATTTTTATGAGCAATTCTATATATTTCATAAAACAACGCATCCTTTCCGTTTTCATTGTATCACAAAAATCTAAAATTTATGATACTTTTTCTGGTTTTTTGTCAGAAATTTTATCAAAAATCGATGTATCCTTTTTGATGGCATCAACATCCTTCAAGGCAGAATGAACATTTTCAACGATCGAACCCACATTTTTCAGCCAATCTTGAAGGGATTTGTTTTGTTTATTCAAGGTATCTCGATAGCTCGACATTTCAGATTCGATTCCTTCGAGCAACTGTTCGGAATCCTTTGATATAGAATCCGATTTTGTTTTCTGATCGACATCTTCTATAACCTTCTGGATTGATTTATCGCATGATTCAAAGGATCGTGAGAAATCTTTGATGGAAGGATCGAGGATATCGCGAACAGACGAGAATTTCTCGAGGAGATTCGATATAATGCAATACGCGACATAACTTGGAATAGGTTTTTTTCCTTCGTATGTTGGGATTTTCCTAAGGGCGATCCCTACGAAATCCTTGATCTCATTGACGATATCTTCGTCTGCGAGGGCCTGTGTGAAGGACGACAGATCAAATAAAACACTATTCATCTGCTCATTATTCAAAGGGATAGATTGAGGATATTTCGAAAGGTCATTCAATAGACTATTCTGCGTTCCAACGAAGGAATGTATTATCTGGAAGAGAGCGCGAACTTTTATTATATTTTTATCGATAACAGAAATTTTGTCATTCAAATCCTTGAGACTTTTTTCAAGATCCTCTGCAGATCTGAAGTTTTCGATCGATTCTTTTAAGTATTTCACTTTATTCATCATATTTTTGATAGAAGATTTAATGTTATAGAGATGAATTATATAAGGGGATACTATTGGAATATCCTTACACGAATTCATGAGGGAATCTCTAGCCCCACTCAATATCCTCCAATTTGGATCATTGACGTCCTTCTCCTTGGATTTTTCATTTTTCGTCGTATTTTTTGGATCGACGACCTTTGAGGATATCGACATATCCCTGATTGATGCCCGCATATCTCTGATTTCTTGTATAAGGTTTTGCAGTTCACTTTCAAGATTATTCTTCACTCCCGGATTTTTCTCATATTTTTTGGAGATAGGATTATTTTTCTTCGAAATAGTGATATCCTGATTATTATCATGGTTATACTCATCAATACTCTGATTTTCTTGAGGGTTATTATTTAATGTATTTTTATCATTATTTTTTACATTATCCTGATTTAGACTATCATCAGAAGACATGAGGAGGGAATCACGACTAGAAGACTCATCCATTTTTTCACGTTGAGATTTCATATCCTGATAATCTTTGATCGTTGTTTTCGAGGGGGACGAAATACTCCTCCTTGGAGACGATTTTTCACGTGTTTTTATGTCCATCATAGATTTCGATGGCATACGATGATAAAATTTGTTGTTATCTTCATTATCATCAATATCTTTCAGATCTTCTCTGTTCGTAATCTGCGCAGAATGACTACGAGCAGGAATATACCCACGATCCATCATTGAATATGACGAATTATCACTCCTCTCATTGTCATAATTCCGATGTTTTCCATATCCCCCATCAAACGAGTCATCACTCGAATATTCATCATCATTATCCTCTTCGATATACTGATTATCTAAACTATTCGAAGAATTGTTGTTCCCCGAATAAAGACTAGTTGAAAATGAATTTGCACTACATAAAATTGTTGCTAATAAAATCAATGAAATCTTTGAAATCATATATGTATCCTCCACATCCTATAAAATTATCCTAAAAATAACACTTTTAAGAAAATGATATAATAAAAATATTAAAAAATAGTTAATTTTTGTAAAAATGTTGTGTGTAAAAACTTGATTTGTGTCGAATCAAAAAATATGATATAATTCTCTTTTGGTTTCTGTATTGTATGGTGATTTTTATGATGATGAAACTCATACGATCCGTTGTTCTCGTTGGAATCCTGGGAACTGCGATATATTATTTCGTTCTCCGTGAAAATAATAAGTCTGATGAAGATGAATATATTGTATTCGATGAAAATTTTGCGGAAAAAATTATCGCACAAAAAAATAATTGTGCTCGAAAAATAGAGTATAAGTTCAAGATTCCAGGTGGATCTATAAGTATACGTGCAAAAAATGTCAATATAAAGTCCCTCAAAAATATAGTATTGAAAAATATAGAGGCAATCTATACTTCCAATAACAAGAAGACAATCGTCTCAGCGAATGACTGCAATGTTGATCTCGAACAATATATCATAAATCTCTCGAATAATATCGTCGTCCATTCATACGATGGAATGATCATAAAATCAAATGAATGTGTCGTTGATATAAATAAACAGATCGCATCGAGCGAATCTCGTATAGAAGTATTCCAAGGCAAAACACAAATGGAAGCAGATGGGTTTATTATCCAAAACGATGGAAATATTATATTAAGTCATGCTACACTGAAAAAAGGGGGATAATATTTTCTTGAAATCTATTTTGTCGATGTATAATAATATATTGTCCATAATTATTTTATCGATTTTTGTTCTGTGTTTCAAACAGGATTCTTTGGCCGATAACATGGAAACAAAAGCCGATAAAATATCTATCATGAAAAATGAACATAAAATCCAACTCGATGGAAATGTTGAAATAACGATATCATACGACGATGATCAGAAATATATCTTCAAAGCACAGTCCATCGATATATTCTATGACAACGACGACGATATCCTGGAAAATATGTCTAAACCAAAAAAAATCGTTGCCAAGGGAAATGTTGTCTTCAAAACACGTGATCTCTCGATAATATCATTGGAATGTGTGTTCGATGATATGAAATCCATAACCTTCGATAAAAACGTTGTTATAAATGATAAAAAACTCGGAAATATCAATGCAGATAGAGCATCATACTCCATACCCTCGAAAAAAATAGATATAACCTCAAAATCAAGGGTACACCTAACAATCGACGATATTAAACATATAGAAAATAAAATACTCCATAAAAAACACGAGAAAAATTGAAATTATGACGAACTTCACGGCAAAGAATATATTTAAATCATACGACAATCGAAGGATACTCTCCGGAATAGATGTCTCTTTTTCAAGGGATCAGATAGTTGGAATCCTGGGGCCAAATGGCGCGGGAAAAACAACGTTGTTCTCAATATTAACGGGAATTATCCGACCGGATAGTGGGTCCATAACCCTCGGAAATATCGATATAACAAGGTTTCCCGTCCATAAACGTGCGCAGTCTGGACTTATATATCTCCCCCAGGATTCATCAATCTTTCGAGGACTTTCCGTCGAAAATAATATCAGAGCAATCCTTCAAATCCATCGTCATAACAACAAAAACAACGATGATGATATAGAAAATTCATTAGAAAATCTCCTGGACGCTTTCTCCATACAAAATATAAGAAAATCAAAGGCTACATCATTATCGGGAGGAGAACGTCGAAAAGTTGAAATCGCGCGCGCATTGGCCGCAAATCCCAGATATCTCATGTTAGACGAACCTTTCTCTGGAGTCGATCCAATATCCGTCTGTGAAATCACGGAAATTATGTATCGCTTGAAATCTATGGGTATCGGAGTCATCATAACGGATCATAACGTCAGAGAAACACTCCCCATCCTAGATAATGGGTATATAATAGCAAATGGAAGAGTCCTATTCCACGGATCTCCAACTGAAATCCTCAATAATGAAGAATCTCGTCGTCTATATCTCGGAGATAAATTCACAATATAAATTGATTTTATATAATAATGGTCGGGAAAAGCAGATTCGAACTGCCGACCCCTTGTTCCCGAAACAAGTGCGCTAACCAGACTGCGCTATTTCCCGAACATCAATCGTATATAATGATAATAATACGATAATTTTATTATGTCAAAATATAAAGATCAAAACCCTTCTCACACCATCCCTTGACATCATCATGAAATCTCTTGAATTCATCGTCTATCTCACTCAGACGCTTGAAATCGTTCATATCGTCCGTCTTCACGAGAGGATTAACACCCCTGAATTTTGGAGTAAAATGAATCTTCTTATATTTGTATCCCTTCATCTTTTGTAGAATATTTCGACATTGTCTCATAAATTTCTTGATAATTCTATCCTTCGAATTCTCGAGTTTCTGAAGGACGGGTATATCATCCCCAAACAACTCGTCCCTCGAGATGAGATTGATATCGAGAGCCCTCTTCAAAGCACCTGCAAAATGAATATTCATAGAGGTATTCCATTCCGATCCCCAAAACTCCTTCGTGAACATAACGGATAATCTCGCGAATTTCCTCGCACTTTCAAGACTCTTGAAAAACCAGACACCCCCCTCAAAACGAAGATCATCTACGATTTGTTTCGCATCCTCACGATTTATTTTCTTCATGATGAGACCCGTGTGGATATTGTATTCTATACGATCCGCACACATATCAGGAAGTTTTTGCTCGAGTCCACGATATTCCTTGTTCTCGGGATTTAAAACATCAAAAGATATATTGTATTTTTTTAAAATTGGATCTATTTCATCCCTATGCTTTCTCAAATATTGCATATGTATGGAATCTTGAAACGAATTCTTCGTGTATTTCGAGGGATCGTCCGAAAAAACATAGTCCCCAACATGAGAGAATGCAGTGTGCGAGATATCGTGGAAGAGTCCGGCAGCCTGCTCATTTTGATTACATCCAAACTTCTTCAGTATAACAAAAACCCCGATACTATGCGAATATCTCGAATATGGAGGCATACCATGGAGATAATGCGCGGGACCAGCCTGATCAACATTCTTCAAACGTTGCATAATCTTCGTCTTGTGGAGATCATCGATGAGGGAATCCCCAGACTCATTGTCCCCCCATATGGATTCGTAAATATTATTTTGAGAAGATACCTGATCGTTTTTCTCCCCAAAATTGTTGCATCCCAACAAAAATATCGCGAAAAACGCGAATAATAATCCAAAATTTCGTATGTTAGTTGATTTTAATTTAAATATTTTATAAAATTTTATCATTCCCAAAAAACTCAGTGCCTGTTCATTATGCTGGTTTCATTGTATTATAAAACCACCCCATATTTCCATATTTAAAAAAATGTTTCACGTGAAACAATGTTCACAACAATAAAAATAGATCATGATCATGAATAGTAAAATATAAATAACCATACAATCAAACTGAAAAACATCTCGAATGTTTCACGTGAAACAATATGAACGGAAATTTATAAAGTCCCCCCCCCCCCCTCACAAAATTCCTCCACTCTATGGGAAAAAAATGAAAAAATGTTTCACGTGAAACATTTTACACGTTTTATATTATACTTTTTCAAGAAAATCACACAAAAACCAACCAATAATTGAATAATTCATAAATATTTTAATAAAATACAAATAAAAAAACCCCACTTTTGTGGGGCAGAAAACACGAAAAATACATTGTATTTTATATAATATCAAATCCGAGATACGGAACGAGGATTTCCGGCATAACGACATGTCCGTCTTTTTGTTGATAATTCTCGAGGATCGCGATGAGACAGCGACCGACTGCTATCCCCGATCCATTCAACGTGTGGACGAATTCATTTTTATTTGTCTTGGAATTTTTAAATTTCGTATTCATACGTCGTGCCTGGAAGGAGTTGCATCTCGAACAACTTGAGATCTCGCGATATGTGTCCTGTCCTGGAAGCCAGACTTCGATATCGTATGTTTTTTCTGAGGAGAATCCCATATCTCCCGTTGAGAGGACGACCGTTCTAAAAGGTAGGCCCAATCTTTTGAGGATTCCTTCTGCACAGTCCGTCATTCTTTCATGTTCATTTTTCGATTGATCTGGAGTTGTGATACTCACGAGTTCGACCTTTCCGAATTGATGTTGTCGAAGCATACCTTTCGTATCGCGTCCTGCGGACCCCGCTTCCGCGCGAAAACACGGGGTATAGGCCGTATATCTCAATGGGAGTTCTTCTTCCTTCAATATGGAGTTTGAATGAATATTCGTGAGGGAGGCCTCTGCTGTTGGGATCATATACGAATCGAATACAGTTTTAAACAAATCCTCTTCAAATTTTGGAAGTTGTCCAACTCCGAACATTGATTCTCTATTCAAAATCAGGGGGACATAAACTTCCGTATACCCATTTTCTTTCGTATGGACATCGAGCATAAATTGGGCGAGGGCTCGTTCAAGTTTCGCGAGTTTTGAGTATAACAAAACGAATCTTGCACCCGCCATTTTAGATGCGTTTTTAAAGTCCATAAGTCTGAGTTTTTCTCCGATTTCATAGTGTTCAACAGGTTTAAAATCGAAATTTGGAATATTTCCAAATTTTCTTATTTCGACATTAAAACTTTCATCGATTCCGATGGGACATTCATCTGATGGGATATTTGGGATTGTGTGGAACAATCCATAAAATTCGTCCTTTGCGATTTGGAGGGACGAACTAACGTTTTCCAATTCACTTTTGAGGATTTCCATTTTTGAGAGGAGATCTGATGTGTCCTCTCCCTTTGATTTCAGGCGTCCGAATTCTTGGGTTATACTATTTCTTTCCTCCTGAATTTTTTGTTGACGTGTTTGAAGGTTTCTATATTTCTCGTCCAATTCGACAAGTTTTTTTTCGATTTGTTCTTTATTTCTGTTTTTGAGAGCATTATCTAACATTCCTGGATTTTGACGAATCCAACTCATATCCAACATATTTCTTATAACCTCTTTTTTTCTATAGACATAAAAAATTTAAACGTACGACTCTTATATAGAGAGTATATTACAATCATGAGACAAATGGTATACGCCTTTTCGATATATAAAAAATTATTTAGATAGTGTAGAATTGATATGTTGAGGTGTTGTGGTTTTTAAATGTTTTTTATACAAATGTTCGATATTATTTTCAGGTATATTTTCAAGAGATTAATAATATCTTTATTTTTCATCACACCCATCATAACGCTCGTCGTCTGGCTCACTCTATCCATTCGATACATTGATTTTATTATAAATGACAATATAGAGATAGGTTTATTTTTGAGATTGATTATATCAGTTCTTCCTGATATTGTGAGTGTTGTTCTTCCGATTTGCGCATTGATATCGAGTATCAATGTTTTTTATAGGATGCAATCTGAAAAGGAGATCATCGTGATGTCGACGTCTGGGAAGAGTCTTTTATCCCTCTCTTCTCCACTCGTCATTTTTTCAATATGTATATCATTATTTCTCCTTCATTTTCAAACTGTTATTATTCCGCATTCATATAGGAATCTCATCGATATACAACAACGTATACAGAGCAAGATTTCGATGTCCTCGATAAAACCCGGAATTTTCAATGTCGTGGGGAATTCCGTCGTTTTCATAGGATCGAAAAAACAGGATACATTAAATGATGTTTTTATATCGTATATTCCAGAGAATAATATTAGACATCAAACGAATATTATATCCGCGAAATCAGGGAGGTATATCATAGAGAACGACAGACTCTATATAACATTGAAGGACGGTTATAGACAACTCATAAATTCAAATAATATCGCGGAATCGACCTTGAAATTTGAATCATTTTCGTATGATGTGACGGATTTTATAAAAAAATACGTAAAAAAAACGACAAAACCCCATGAAAAAACACAATGTGAATTATTTGATCTTGCGAGGAAATCGCGTGACAATGAGGATCTCAGAATATCATACCTTGTTGAAGCACATAGTCGATATATCATGACATTTCTCCCCCTCATAAATTCTCTCCTCATCATAATCTTTATCGTTGGATCGTATAGCAGAACGCAAAAGGGACGAAATTCCATAAAATGTATGGCATGTGGGATTATCTTCGAGATCCTCACAATAACCCTCATCAATATATCACGAAAAAGTGAAATACTCATATATATAAATTATGTCATAATGTTATCTATAATTATATCCCTAATATATATTGCATTTCTTCGAAATAAAACATGAGGATAAGGAATAATGAATATAATCTCCAAATATTTGATGAAACATTTCATAAAATCTTTTATATTAGTTTTCTTGTGTTTTTTCACGATAATCTCGATCCTTGAGACTATGGAAATTGCGAGGCGTATATCATCGTCATACAACGACAATAATCACAGTATCTCTTATATATATGTCGTTGGACTCGTATTTTTCAAGTCTATCACAACAATATCGTCGTTTTTCCCTTTCGCATCATTTATGGGATCGATCGTTTTTTATATATCCTTAAACACGCGTATGGAACTCATATCAATGAGAGTCCTTGGAATAGAAACAAAGTATATCCTAAAAAATCTCGTTATCATTGTCTTGGGACTCGGAATATTCTATATAACAGCCTTCGATAATATCTCTGCATTCTCATCAAAACAAATTAAAAAAATCGAATCAAAAATTTTTAATAAAAATAATGATAATAAAGATGACAATGAAAATCTCGTCGTAACGAATAGTGGACTCTGGCTTCGAGACACAAATTCAAAGAACAATTATATTATATATGCAAAATCATTCAAATTATCATCAAATACGTTAGAAAATGTTCGTTTCTTTGAATTCGACAAAGAGAATAATCTAAAAAATTCTATATATTCAAAGAAAGCGATTATATCCAATCATAAAGAGTGGATCATCGAAAATCCGGTTATCATCAATTTTGAAGGATCATCCGAATCAAAGAATAAAATATTTATAGAAACGTCCCTATCGATAAAAAATATCGATAGGATGACCCTAAATCCGAAGAGTATGTCATTTTGGGATATAACAAAATATATAAAAACTTTAGATCAAATTGGTCTTTCAACAATACGTTATAAAATGCAATGGTTTTCTCAGATATCATCGATCCTCCAGATGATTGCCTTACTTTTATTATCGACGTTATTCTGTTTGAACTATAACAACAGAAACACGAAACCTTATACCATAAAAATTATTGGAGTTATACTCATCGCATTTCCAACGCATTTTATCAATAGCCTCCTTATAGCATTGGGATCAAACGAAACAATTTCGATAACATCATCAACAATGATCCTTCCCCTCATTTCATCCTTCATACTCTTCATGTTCGTCCGGAACAAATAATATATAATAAAAAAACTCAGGTGTAAAATAACATTACACCCGAGTATATCACAGAATACAAGACTTCCTATAATGTCTTGTATTTGTTGTTTATATTTTAATTATTCATCGCTCTCGCTCTTTATTTCTTCAGCACTCTTCTCAACTTCCTCTTCATTATAACTATTATCACTTGCATATTGTTGTTCATCTTCCTTAGATGTTTTCTCTTTATCTGACTTAGAAGGGGATTCTTCTTCCTTAGTTGTTTTCTCACTATTTAACTTAGATGGGGCTTTTTCTTCATGACTCTTCTCCAAAGATGAAAATGGGTCTATCCGAGATGACGTAC
>CAMYPB010000015.1 GCA_947285985.1 uncultured Holosporaceae bacterium | reverse complement strand
ATTATAGAGTGGTGCGAGAAATATCATCATAAAAAAAAATATGTTCAAACTGAAATAACGGGACATATCGATTTTTTTGTTGATAATCAAAAATTTGTCTTGTCATCGAAGATCGATAGGATTGAGATGGATAATGATGAAAAGATTATCCTCTCAAAACATATGATAAATTCCAGTGTCGAAAAGAAGAATACGATATACGGAATGGATCCAGAACTCGCAGTTGCGTGTGTTGTTGGGAAATATGGGGGATTTAATACGAAATTTCCAAGTAATAATATAAAATACCTTGAATCTTGGAATTTCATTGGTATCAAAGACAGGGATGTTGTCGTTGAGCAATTCGAAATAAATGATGAAACTATAAAATATATAGAAGATGATATAAAGAATATAATACGTGAATATTTCATAAAAGAAGATATTATATTTCATCATAACGATCATCAAAATCATTATATAAAAAACAATCCATTTTTTTTGTTCGAACGCGAAAAAAATAGTGTCTGAAATGTGAGGATATCGTTATATCTGTGTTATAGTATACTTATATAACGTATTTATAAGGAGTGTTAAAAAAAATGAGTAAATTTTTAATTGCAAATTGGAAGATGAATGGTTCGATTGAGTTATTGGACAATTTTATAAATAATTTTGAGTTTAATGACAATATTATTATGGGGCTTCCCTATATATTTTTGGGATACGCGAATTCTAGGAATAAGAATATTATATTATCCGCGCAGGATTGTTCAATACAAAATGGATATGGATCGTATACGGGTGATATATCGTCTGATCTCCTGAAATCGATAGGTGTTCGTTATGTTATCATTGCGCATAGTGAGAGAAGGTCTCTTCACAATGAAAATGGGGATATTATATCGAAGAAGATAAAAAACGCATTATCTTCAGGTTTGAAGGTTATATATTGCGTTAGTGAGGAATATGACCGTCAAATACAGACGGAAATTCTCGATGATGATTTTGATAGGGATAATATAATCGTTGCGTATGAACCGGTTTCTGCCATTGGAACGGGAGTCGTCCCGTCAATCGATAGTATAAAAAATGTGACATCCAAAATAAAAGAGAAATATAGGATGAAAGTTATTTATGGAGGGAGTGTCAATTCGAAGAATATTAAGGATATCATAGGAATAGATTCAATAGATGGGGTCCTCGTTGGAGGAGCAAGTCTAAAGATCGATGAGATGCAGGAGATGTCGAAATATTGCTAGAGGATTCATCATCCTCTAGGAAATTTCATAAGGTTACGTTTTCTTCGTGTGACTTTTCAAGACAGGAAACGTCTTGGATGGAGAGTGCGATGGATTCCGCTATATTTTTATAGCATAACTGATTTTGAAATATAAAATTTTGGAATTCTTTGGATGTAGACGTCGTTGTTTTCTTGTTGAAAAGAGAGAGTTTTAAGAGATGTCCTTGCAAGACTTTTATTATATCTGAATCTTTGTCGATGAATTCTTCAAGACAATATATCATAAGGCGAAGGAAATCTTTGATATCCTTGACATTCGCAGTATTGAAATCTGCGTGTTTTATGATATCGAAAGTTTTTGTGAGATGATTTGAGATGTCTTCAATACTCTTTGGAAATGCAGTACAGAAAAATACGGCATACCTCTTTGAAGGATCACAAGGAGAAGGTTCACAAGACATCGGAATCTTGACTCCAAAGATAGGTGCAGATTGCATTCTATAGATGTTTTCATGAGAAATATTCATAATAGATGGAGCATAATGAAACTGACCTATCGTTTTATATTCAAAAGAGTGTGCAGTCAGAATCGATGAAATACACCCAAGAAATGTTGAAAATTTTATAAAATTTTTTAGTTTCATATACTGTACCCAATAAAATTGTAAATTTTTCAACATAATATTATTCATTTTTCGTAATTTTATGCCAAATATAAAAATATATAAAATTTTACAATTTTTTATATGAAAATTATGGGAGGGATATGTCAAGGAAATTGTGTGATTGTATGAAAATTCAAAGGGTGATAAACTCGATGCATACAAATATTTTTATTTAAAGAAAACGAAAATCAAGAGAGAAGGAGAGGGAATTTATGATAATATCACATGATATATTGTTGAATGCGAAGGCCTGGCCATTTGAAGAGGCTCGAAAAATAATCAAAAGGATAGAAAAGAATCCAAATATTCTTGATAAGGGATATATTTTATTGGAGACGGGATACGGTCCATCAGGACTCCCTCATATTGGGACATTTGGGGAGGTTTTGAGGACGAGTATGGTCATGAACGCACTTCGTCGTCTCCTTCCAGATATCAAGACAAAATTGTTTGCATTTTCTGATGATATGGATGGATTTCGGAAGGTTCCAACGAATGTTCCAAATCAGGAATTGTTGTATAAAAATTTAGATAAACCTTTAACAAAAGTTCCAGATCCATTTGAGAAGTATGAGAGTTTCGCTCATCACAATAATAAAAAATTGTGTGAATTTTTAGATTCTTTTGGATTTGAATATGAGTTTAAGAGTTCGACATCTCTTTATACATCTGGATTCTTTAATGACGCACTCTTTAAAATTCTTGAGCATTATAAAGAGATTATGAATATTATGATTCCATCTCTTAGGGAGGAGAGACAGAAGACATACAGTCCATTTCTTCCGATATGCAAGAAAACGGGAAAAGTTCTCCAAGTCGCAACAGAAGAGGTTATCCTTGAGAATAAATCTATTGTTTATAGGGATCCTTTTGATAATGAACTCGTTGAAATTTCTGTTCTCGATGGAAATTGTAAACTTCAATGGAAAGTTGATTGGGGAATGAGATGGTATGCCCTTGGAGTTGACTATGAGATGTCTGGGAAGGATCTTATAGATTCCGTTAAACTCTCTAGTATGATATGTCGTGAGATCGGGGGAAATCCACCGGAAGGAATTAGTTATGAGTTGTTCCTCGATGAAGAGGCAAAGAAAATATCGAAATCCAAAGGGAATGGACTCTCGATTGATGACTGGTTGAAATATGCCCCTCAAGAGAGTTTGTCGTATTATATGTATCAATCTCCAAAGAGAGCCAAGAGGTTGTATTTCGATGTTATACCATCTGCTATGGACGATTATATAGAGTCTGTCATAAGGTATCCAAATCAAACGGATGACAAGAAGGTTGAGAATACAGTTTTTCATATACACAATGGAAATGTTCCGAATTATGAAAATTGTTTAAAATTTTCTATGTTATTAAATTTAGTTGAGGCTTGTAGTGCGTCTGATGAGTCGATTTTGATCGCATTTATCAAGAGGTATGCTGAGAAATATCATTATAACGATGAGACATTCGAATTTTTGAGGAGGATGACAAAATACGCGATTGTATATTATGAAGATTTTATATCGAAGAATAGGAAACTTCGTATTCCAGATGAAAGTGAGAGGGTTGCATTTGAAGAATTATTGAAGGAGTTATCTATATTGAAGGATAGGGAGGACGTTTCTTCTGATGACATACAATCCGTCGTTTTTGCAGTTGGAAAGAAGTTTTACATCGAAGATTTAAGGGGCTGGTTTATACTTCTCTATCAAGTTTTATTTGGGAGTGAGAATGGGCCTAAGATGGGGACTTTCATATCGCTTTATGGAATAGAGAACACTATATCCCTCATAAAAAAGAGGTTGAATAATGATGGAGAATAATAATGATTTCTTGAATAATTTAAAATTCGTTGTGAAGAGGGACGGAACACACGAGAAATTTGATATAGATCGAATTATTCGTGCGATATATTCCGCATCAAAAGAGACGGGGGAATTTGGACTTCTTGAGTCTAAATTTCTCGCGCATAATGTTGCATCGATTATTGCGAACAAATTTTCGAATGGGAAGATTCCGTATATTGAGGATATACAGGACGCTGTTGAAGAGGTTTTGATTTCGAATAATCATGTTGCAACTGCAAAGGCGTATATTTTGTATCGTGAACAACATAATAAACTACGTTTTGAAAAGCAGGCCATGATAGACGCAGTTTCATCTGTTGAGGATTATGTTGACCAAACGGATTGGAGAGTCAAGGCGAACGCGAATCTAGGGTATTCTCTTGGAGGATTAATTTTAAATCTTTCTGGAAAGGTTGTTGCGAATTATTGGTTAAATCGTATATATACCCCAAAAATTGCGGATGCTCATAAAAATGGATTTCTTCATATTCATGATTTAGATATGCTTTGTGGATATTGTGCGGGATGGAGTTTGAAGACATTGATTCAAGAGGGATTCAATGGAGTTTCAGGGAAGGCTGAATCCTCCCCTCCAAAACATTTGTCGAGTGCTTTTTCTCAGGTTGTGAATTTTTTGGGGACTCTTCAAAATGAATGGGCTGGAGCTCAGGCTTTTAGTTCGTTTGATACGTATATGGCACCCTTCATAAGGATCGACAATTTGACGTATGAACAGGTTGAACAAGAGATGCAATCTTTTATATACAATCTAAACGTTCCAACGAGATGGGGGACTCAAACTCCCTTCACAAATCTGACATTTGATTGGGTTTGTCCTGAGGATTTAAAGGGTGAACATCCGATTATTGGAGGTTTTGAGATGGATTTCACGTATGGGGATTTGGGACGTGAGATGAATATGATCAATAGGGCGTATATCAATGTTATGACGAAGGGAGATCTAAAGGGTCGTGTCTTCACATTTCCAATTCCGACATACAATATAACGAAGGATTTTGATTGGGATGGGGAGAATGTCGATATGATGTTCGAGATGACCGCGAAATACGGAATTCCTTATTTTCAAAATTTCGTTAATTCTGATTTGAGTCCGAATATGATACGTTCGATGTGTTGTCGTCTTCAACTTGATCTAAGAGAACTTTTGAAGAGAGGGAATAGTTTGTTTGGATCGGCCGAACAAACGGGGTCAATTGGAGTTGTGACGATCAATTGTGCGAGACTTGGATATCTTCATAAATTCGATAAGGATGGGTTATACGAGCATTTGGACGATCTCTTGGAAACTGCGAAGAAGAGTTTAGAAATAAAGAGGAAAGTCATAACAAGATTCATGGAGGATGGACTCTATCCTTTCACAAAACGATATCTTGGGACATTTAAGAATCATTTCTCAACGATTGGAGTGAATGGAATCAATGAGATGATACGTAATTTTTTTGATGATGAACTCGATATAACGAAAGACGATGGAAAAAAGTTTGCCCTTGAATTTTTGGATCATATTCGAAAGAAACTCGTTGAATTTCAGGAGGATACAAAACATTTATACAATCTTGAGGCGACTCCCGCAGAAGGATGTATGTATAGATTCGCAAGGGAAGATATGAAGAGATATCCCGATATGTTGCAAGCTGGTATGAAAGATGCACCATACTACACAAATTCATCTCAACTTCCCGTTGGATATACGGACGATATATTCGAAGTTCTCGATCATCAAGAAGAACTCCAAAGAAAATATACGGGAGGAACAGTCGTTCATCTTTATATGTCGGAGAGGATTTCAGATTCAAAAGTTTGCAAAGAACTTGTGAGGAAATGTCTCACGAACTATAGAATACCTTATATAACGATTACTCCAACATTTTCTATATGTCCAAAACATGGGTATATCAAAGGGGAACATAAATATTGTCCTATCTGCGATGAAGAACTCATCGTGAAGAAAAAACAAGAACAAAAGAATATTGAAAACTAAAGGAGAAGAATTATGGCGAATACAAATAAAAATTTCGAAAATATTGAAATAAAAGATGAAGAAAGAACAGTTTGTGAGGTTTGGACGAGGGTTATGGGATATATAAGGCCAACATCCTCCTTCAACAAGGGAAAATATCAAGAATACAAGGAGAGGGTTTGTTTTGAGGAGCCTCGTCTAAGGGATAACGAAAATTGTCAAAATTGATATAGTATAAAAATTTGTTATATTTTGTCACAATCTTTTTATAAAAAATTATGTAATAATTAATACAAAAAAATTGAGGGGTTTTTGATATGTGTGGGATAATTTCTGTTTTAAATTGTTTTGATGATGGGGATATATCGAAGAAATTGATAGATGCTCTTGAGAGACTTGAATATCGAGGATACGATTCTTCAGGAATTGCGATCATAAAAAATGATAATAATAATTTCATGAGGATTCGATCTGTTGGACGTATAAAGAGTTTGAGAGAGAAGGTTGATATGATCGACGATAATGAGTTGTTGGGACATATAGGAATAGGACACACACGTTGGGCGACTCACGGGGGAGTTGAAGAGAGGAATGCTCACCCTCATATATCGAAGAATATTGCAATAGTTCACAATGGTATTGTTGAGAATTATGAAAATATACGTGAATTTTTAATAAGTCAAGGTTATGAATTCGAGAGTATGACGGATTCTGAGGTTATTGCTGGATTGATTTCGTATTATCACACTCAAAAGAAATTATCGTTGGAAGATGCTTTTTTGAAGTGTTTAGATGATATACACGGGACATACGCGATTGTTTGTATGAGTCTTGATAATCCTGATTTATTGATGGGTGCTAAGAAAGGATCCCCTATGGCGATCGGAATTCTTGATGATAATCAAAGTATTTATATTGCGAGTGATGCGATTGCCTTGTCGAATTTGTCGAAGAAGATAATATATCTCGAAGAAAATGATAGAATTATTTGTGAGAGAAAAAATAATCAAATATCATATAAAATATTGGATAGAAATAATAATATTGTCGTACGACAGATATTGGACAATACGATTTCTATGAATGATGTCACGAAGAATGGATTTGAGGATTATATGTTGAAGGAGATATACGAAGAACCTCAAGTTATGCTCGAGACATACAATAAATTTCAGAGTATTGTTGATATCAAGAAATATGATAGACTTTGTTTTATAGCATGTGGAACGTCGTATTATGCAGGTTTATTATCGAAATACTGGATAGAAGATATATCGAATATTCCAGTTGATGTTGAAATCGCATCTGAATTTCGATATAGAAATCCTGTTATGAATGAAAATACTCTCTATATTGTGATTAGTCAGTCTGGGGAGACGATCGATACACTCTGCGCAATGAGGAATGTTTTGGAGAGGGGATTTGACACACTTTCATTCGTCAATGTTGATAAGAGTTCAATTGCGAGGGAATCGAAGTATACGATTCTAACGCACGCTGGAGTTGAAATGGGCGTTGCATCGACGAAAGCATTTATTAGTCAGATTCTATCGATTTTATTACTTATTTTCGATAAAAAAGAATTAAATATAGATGAAATAATAAAATCAATGATCCATGTTATTGATAGGCAAGACGAAATAAAAGAGATTGCAAATCAGTTGAAAAGTATGAGAGCGATTTTATATATAGGACGTGGGACGAATTATCCTATATCTCTTGAAGGGTCTTTGAAAATGAAGGAAATTTCATATATAAATTCTGAGGCCTATCCTTCGGGTGAGATAAAACATGGACCTATAGCCCTCGTTGATGAAAATGTTTGTACGGTCGTTTTATGTCCAAATGATCGTTATTTCGAGAAGACGATTTCAAACGCACAAGAAATTCTCGCGAGAAAAGGAAAAATTTTATTGGTTTTGTCTGAAGATGCGAAGGATAAAATTTCTATCTTTAAAAATAATGATAATGTTATTTTATTTTTTATTAAAAAACTTGAATGTGAGGATTTTTATCCATTTGTTTTGACATCATTTATTCATGTTCTCGCGTATTACACTGCAAAGATAAAGGGGCTTGACGTTGATAAACCGAGAAATCTCGCGAAATCTGTCACAGTTGAATAATTTTTTTGTGTTCAAAATGTCAGAATATTTGATGATGTGTGGTATAATTATATTATATTCTTTTTTGAGGAGATTGCGTGCAATATGATGAAATTTTTAGTATATTATTTGAGGTTTTTGGAGAATACTCTTGACAGGGTATACCATAAAACTGATATTATATAGACTAGGTCGGATTATTTTTTATATTTGTTTAATTTTAGGAATTTATTATGTCTAGACGTTGTGAAATAACAGGTAAGGCTGTTCTTTATGGAAATAATGTTAGTCATGCTAACAATAAAACAAGGCGTCGTTTCTTGCCGAATCTTCAAAGGGTTTCGTTTTTGAGTGACACACTGAATAGAACTATTAGTTTGAGGGTGTGTACGAAGGCGATAAGAACTGTTGAAGCGAAGGGTGGACTTGATAATTATCTCTTGAATGCAAAGGTTGAAAAACTTGGAAAGAAGGCTGCTGCTCTCAAGAAGGTTATTGAGATGAAACAGGGATCGAAATAGTTATAGATTTTTTTTGGAGGATATCTGATGGCTGAAAATAAGAGTGAAACTAATAATCAACAGAAAATGCAATACCCATTTATTATAAATGATCAATATTTAAAGGATCTTTCTTTTGAGAATCCAAATTTTTTGATAAAATATCAGGAAAATAAAGATCAACCTCAGGTTTCTGTTAATGTTGAGACGAATGTTTCGAAATTACAGGAGAGTCATTTTGAAGTTGCAATGAAAGTCAATGTCAAGTCTTTCATAAATGACAAGGATATTTTTGTGTGCGAGATGGTTTATGCTGCATTAGTCACTGTTGATCCAAATTTGAAGCCTGATGTTTTGGAACCTGTTTTATTAGTACATTGTCCATTTTTGATGTTCCCATTTGTCCGTTCTATTATTGCGGAGACAACGAGGAACGGGGGATATCCTCCTCTTTTGATTGAGCCTATAGATTTTGCTTCTTTGTATGTTCAAAACAAGAAGGCACAAGCTGAAAAAAATGAGGCCGTCAAAAACTAATGATATATTGCGGGGATTTTTTTGAAATCCCCAAATTTTTTTAATTTTCATTTTATCTTCTTCGATAACAATTCTAATAATTTTTCCGTCGTATTTTTTAGTCCTGCATTTTTCTCGGACATAATATATTCTTTCAGGGTATCATGTAGTTTTGATGAATTTTCTTGATTCATTTCCTTGTCATACATAAAATCCGGGATACTAATCTGGTAGGGCAGGAGTATAGTTTTCGTGTGGTTTGAATGTTTTGTTATGAGGGGGGATAATGAAAGATCCACATCACTACTATTTTTCGAGAGAGGGGATGTTGTTGCATTTAAACTGATGATAATGAGATTTTTATCGGGTTTATATGACGTTAATTTTTGAATGATATCTTCGAATTTGAAGGGTTCTTCTATTTCTTTGTTGTTGATCGGTTCTGTGAGGTCGATAATCATCTGATTCGAGTTGATACCCTCGATTTCTGGATCTTTGTCATCTGAGTTTGTCATTCCTTCTATTGTGTTCTCAATATTTTTGTCGAGAAGGAGACCTGCGATTTCTGATGTTGTGTTGAGTAGTGCATCCTTAAAAATTGATTTAATTTTTCTATTAGTGAATTTATCTTCTATTTTAATATTTTTTAATATAATTTTTGAGAGGGTATCACTCGATGAAACGTTCATCGCGAATTCCGCTTTTGGACTTCTTTTTAGAGTTGTATTTCCAAAGATTTTTGATAGACATTCTTTGAGGGAGTTTGTATTTGAGAATGCGTCGTATTTCAGATTGTATAATTCTTTTTGATCGACTCCTGGATTTGAGACATCCACTTTTTTCTTGGTCAGACATCCTGTTGCAATATTTTGAGTTAGATATATAACGGATGTTGCGATCGATTTTGAAGGCGATAAGATCCTCATAGTTTCAAGGGGGAGGAGATATGATATAGACATCAACAACTGTTTTTCTGACGCGATCGTGACGGATGGGATCGTTCCATAAGATATTCCAAGGGATGTGTTGATAACTTTTCCAAGGGAAATATTGTTGTTTGGGGATACACTTCCTGTTTTTGATTCTGATGATGAAGATTGTGAGAGGAATGTTTCGAAGATATGTGCGAGCAATGATATAGCGACACATTGTGTTTTTCCTTTTGCATTCATTATCAAGAGGGTATCGAAATCTTTATTTCGTTTGATATATTCATATTGCATTTTTATAAGTTTTTTATCAATTTTTGTGAGATGAGATAAAACACTCGGTATTTGCAATTGTGAGACATCACACAACAATCTAGAAGGCTGCAATAAAACACTAGTACTTTGATTTATTTCACTTGGAGTATTCTTCAATGATTTTATACTATCAATATTCTGTATATCAGAAGAATACGCAAGTTGATTTATTGCAAAAAATGTTGTGATATAGAGGTAGGTATTAAATTTGTTTTTATTTAGCATTTCACAAATCCTCCAAATATGAAAACTAATCTCTACGCTATTTATATTATATGTTATATCACAATATTAATTCAATAATTTTAAAATATTTTAGTGTATAATTATTTTATATTATGTTTGTTTTTTATAAAAATAGGTATACCTAATATAATAAATATGATAAACACTGTGAAAGATGCTATTATATCTTGAGAGAGAACAAATAGACAGAAAATAATCGCGAAATATGACAAAGTATACGCTCTAATTTTTTCCACCTTTGTTTTTTTCCATATTTTGATCATCTTGAGATATGAGACGCAACAGACGAGATATATTATGAGGAATATACTGACTAACAGATCGATCAATTTATCGAGTCCATGTCCGAAATCCATCTGTTCGATTATGAAGAATGGAATCATCCCAAATGATGAAATCAATAGTGCGGAAATTGGAGCTCCAGATTTATTCGTTTTTCCGAATATTTTTGGGAATAATTTATCTTCATACGCGCCATACGCAATCTGTCCACTTGTCAATGTCCACGCATTTAGTGTCCCAATACAAACGATTATAGCTGTTATACTTATAAATATATTGCTTATACTTCCAAATACTTTATCCATAGCCAAGGCGTATGACGCACTTGATTTTAGGAGTGTGTTGAATCCCGTTATTCCAATGACAGATATCGAATTCATGAGGTATATGAAAGCAACACAACATGTTCCCAATATAATGGCCATAGGGATCGTTTTCTTTGGATTTTTGACACTTTCTGCAGGAGTCGTCGCGCACTCAACTCCTATAAAACACCAGAATGTTAGGAGGGCTGTCTTTGAAATAATCGATGAAATATCAGAACAATTTATATTATCATGTGACAATCTATGAAAATCTAAATTATTTATATCAAAGAAAAACATGAATAATATTGGAAGTATAATAAGAGGAGTAATTTTTAGGAATGTCAAAATTGTCTCAACTTTTCCAGAAAATTTCACACCCAATATATTGATGAATGTGATGATAAATAAAACTGATATTTCGATGAGTATAATTTCAGTTGATGTTAGATTTCCCGTAATAACCGTTAGGTAATTAACAGTTGTGACAAGTAAAACGGAATTACTCGACCAAGAAATAAGCCAGTATATCCATGCCGTGAAAAATCCAGCCGATCGTCCGAAAGCGTGACTCACATAAACGTGAGGACCCCCATTTTTCGGGAGTTTTGAAGATAATTCTGAAAATATGAGGGCCAAGGAAATAGCTCCCGAAACAGATATAATCCATCCAAAAAGTCCTATAGGGCCATATGGAGCCAATAAAGAAGGAAGGAGAAACGCGCCAGATCCTATCTGACTCCCTATAACTATTGAAATAAGTGCAATAAAATTTAATTCTTTATGCTGAATACTCATAAAATTATATTCCTTTATTTACTTTTTGGATGATTATAAACGACTAATACTTGATTGTTAAATATACCATCAATATTATGGAGTATATCTTCAAATGTTATACTATCTAATATTTGATATATATTTTTTATGTCCTCTGTTTTATAATTCAATATTGTGTATTGAAGGATCATATCGAACATACGCTCTGGGTCATCTTTGTCTAATAATATAAGATTTTTTATTGAATTTTTAGTTATTTCAAACATCTCAATAATATCTTTTGATTTATCGTGAATTTTTTTCTGGAAGAGTTCGATATATTTTTCGATTTCCTTTCTTATATTCATAAAATTTGTTTGATTTGTCAGATCTGCGTTTATGATGTATAAAATTTTATCATACAAACGTATGTCCAAAGATCCATCGAGATTGTAGGCCATATTTTTTTCGATGACTATATTTTTGTAGAGGTATGATCTATTTGATCCTGATAGCATCGTAATTATTATTTTATTTATCAATATATTCTTAAAATTATTGAATTTTTCACGATCGATATTATAGACGATTCCTATATCTTTCGTTGTGATCTGTTTAGATGCGTGATCTATGATGTGGTGTATACCCATATCTTTTGGATCCACAACACGTTTCCTTTCGATTTTTTTTCCAGATTTTATAAATCCGAAATATAGTTTCGTTTTTTTGAGGGCCTCTTCTTTTGAGATATCTCCAACTATGAGGATCGTTGCGTTTGATGGTGTATAAAATTTGTTATAATGTTTTTTTAAAGACGGACGATCATATGATTCAATTTGATGTTTATATCCAATGACAGGATATGAATAATTCGAATATAAATACAAACTCTTTAAAATTGTTTCTATCACATACATTGTTTTAGGATCGGATTCCATCATCATATTTCTTTCTTTGAGGATAACTTGTTTTTCAGAGTTTATATCGTCTTGATCGAGGGATAGATTTTGCATACGATCTGCTTCTAATTTCATATTTATATCTAAGAATTCAGATTGCAAAACATAATAATAACACGTTATATCCTCGCTTGTGAACGCATTTGTATTTGAATTATATTTATCGATGAGATATTTATACTTATTTCCAGGAATAGTCTTCGTTCCCTTGAACATCATATGTTCGAGGAAGTGAGATAATCCGATTTTTCCTATAGGATCATCCATACTTCCCACATTATAAATTATACCAAATTTTACGCATTTATTTGATTTCATAGGAACAACAATAAGACGTATTCCGTTTTCAAGGGTTTCATCGAGTATATCGATATGAAAATCAGAGGATATCGAAATACAAATACAAATATTTATTAGGAATGTACTAATGATTTTTAGTATTTTCATTGCTATTATTCTCCAATTTTGTATTATTATTTGGACCTGCTATTATAAATGTTAGTTTTCTATAATCAAACACATTTTTCATTATTTTATTGACGTCATCTAATTTCAGATCATAAAAATTGTTCATATAATTTTTTATGGATTTTTTATCGATATTCATGAGACGAAGGGATGTTATGAATGAGACGAGATCCTTCGAATTCATAATTGTCTTGTGAGATGAGACAATAATTTTATAATATTCTAGTTCTTCTTTCGTAATTCCTTTTTCCGCAAAGGTTTTGAATTCGTTTTTTATGGAGTCTATTATCTTATCAATATTTTCAGGGCGAGTTGACGCGAATCCCAAAATCATACTCAAACAATCACTATTCGAGAGAGATGTCGAAATATTATAGACGAGTCCTTGTTTATCGCGTATATCCTTGAAGAGACGAGTATTGAAGATCGCATCACGTCCACCTAGAATCATATTTGCAATTATAACAGAGTATAGATTTTTATCATCCTTCAATATCCCAGGTATTGCGAAGTATATCGAGGACATCGGATTATTTAATACTTCATATTTTATTGATCCTATATTCTCGAAATTTGTCTCCTGCTTGACATTCTTAAAATTGTTATGTTTTATTTGTAATTTTTCGAATAATATATTAAATTCTTTTGTTATTTCTTCTTCTGTTATATTTCCTGAGATTGATATAATCGCATTTTTTGAGGTGAATATTTTATTGTATACTTCAATTATATCATCATGTGTATAATTTTTTATATTATTCAAGATATCATCGATTGTGGAATAATACGGATGATCCTTTTTATAGATCGTTTTCGTGAGGAGATCCATACCAACACTTTCCGTTGAAAATTTCGATTGAGATAATCCCTTTATGATCTCATCCTTGTTATTCTCAAGATTTGATGATGGGAAGTGGGATTTTGTTAGGATGTCAGACAACAAATCCATGACCATCTTAAAATTTTTTGAAATCGTATAGACTGATAGAATTATATTGTCGTTGTCATGTGAAAAATCTATCGAGATATTATTGTCGATTATTTTTTCATAGATTTGGGATTTATTATAATTTCCCACACCTTCAAATATTGAATTACACAACAATCCCAATATTCCAGGTTTATCCTTAAAATTTCTTTGCCCTTCATTTCTAAAGATTATTTGAAAGGCAACGACTGGCTTATCATTCTTTATAAACCAGATATCATTTTTCGTATACTTAGTCTTTATATTTTTTATATCAATATCTATCGAGGAATACTTTATATTTTGAGGTTCTATTGAATCATAATTGTTCCAGTTGTGAATGATATAGAGTCCAGCAGATGAAAATAATGCAACTATCGATATCTTCAACAATAATTTACTCTTTATCATATATTATTATCCTCAATAAAATTTTTCGTTTTATTAAATAATGTTTTAAAATTATTGGTTGTTATACTTGCGATTTCTTTCAGTGTTTTATTTTTTATTTCCGCTATTTTATCGGCAACGAACTTAACGTATGAAGGTTTATTCGTTCTTCCTCTATACGGGACGGGAGTTAAATACGGAGAATCCGTCTCAACGAGAAATCTATCATCTGGAATATACCTCGCGACATCTATCAAATGTCCCGCGTTTTTAAATGTTATTATCCCAGAGAACGATATATAAAAACCTTTATCTAATATTATTTTCGCAGTTTCAACATCCCCCGTATAACAGTGGAAAACTCCATTATGAAGATTTTTATAATCATCCATAATATCGAAAATATCCGGAAAACAATCCCGCGAATGAAAAATATACGGAAGGGTAGTGTGATTCGATATTTCAAACATCTCCCTCAATAATTTCTCCTGATCCTTTCTCGATATTTCCTTGTCATAGAAATAATCTAGTCCAACCTCTCCAATCGCAACGACTTTATCATCATGAATATAGGGAAGTATAGTTTTATGGGATATCGATGAATCATAGTGTGTTGGATGTATACCAACAGAATAAAATACATCATCATGAGTATTCGATATTTTTTTATTCATATCAATACTTTCCAAACTCGTTGAAACAGAGAGAAAACACTTTATATCATTTTCTCTCGCAATCTTCAAATTATCGTCTAAATTCTCAACAATCCCCTCATAAAAAAGGTGGCAATGTGAATCAACTATGAACATTTTTATACAAAAGCCTCGTCTAAAACCTCGTCAATATGAGAGACACACTTTATTTCAAGTGTTTCTATTATATTCTTTGGAAGATCTTCAAGATCCTTTTCATTTTCTTTCGGAATGAAAACTTTCTTTATACCTCCTCGAATCGCAGCTAACAATTTTTCTTTGAGCCCCCCAATTCCCAAAACTTTCCCACGAAGAGTTATCTCTCCTGTCATAGCTATATCGTTTTTTACAGGTTTTTTAGTCAAAACTGAAACAATTGTCGTACAAATTGTTATTCCAGCTGATGGCCCATCTTTTGGAACGGCTCCTTCTGGAACGTGGATATGTATATCATTTTTCGAGAAAGTTTCTTCATCGAGTTTAAATCTCTCCATTTGAGATTTCGCGTAGCTATAGGCCGCTTTTATGGATTCTTGCATAACATCTCCAAGTTGTCCCGTTGATATTATATTTCCAGATCCTGGAAGGAGGAGGCCTTCAATCGAAAGCATATCTCCTCCCATTTCTGTCCATGCGAGTCCTGACACAACTCCAATAGAAGGCTGTGTATCGGCATGTAGAAAATTGTATTTTTGAATACCGAGGAAGTCTTTTATATTATTATCATCGATTATTACTTTATTTATACTTTTATCTTGTAATAGTTTTCGAACGGCTTTGCGACAGAGTCTCGCTATACATCTCTCAAGATTTCTAACACCCGATTCCCTTGTATAATCCCTTATTATCGAATATATAGCACTATCTTGGATTTCTATCTCGTCTTCCTTTAATCCGTTTTGTTCAATCTGTTTTTTTATTATGTGTTCTTTTGCGATGTTCAATTTTTCATCTTCTGTGTATCCAGATAATTCTATTATTTCCATACGATCCAAAAGGGGGAGGGGGATATCCAAGGAATTGGCCGTTGTTATGAACATAACATTCGATAAATCATATGGAACATCCATATAATGATCAACAAATGAATTATTTTGCTCAGGATCCAAAACTTCGAGGAGGGCGGATGATGGATCTCCTTTCCAATCTGATCCCAATTTGTCGATTTCGTCGAGTACGATAACAGGATTCAAAGACCCAACT
>CAMYPB010000014.1 GCA_947285985.1 uncultured Holosporaceae bacterium | reverse complement strand
CCTTTATTCTTAGGGAAAGCCCGCGTTTTTCTTCAGATTCAAAATGGATGTGATCATTTTTGTTCATATTGTATTATTCCATTTACGAGGGGTTCATCTAAAAGTTTACCTATCGAAACTATTTTGGGACGAGTTGGATATTTTGTTGATCACGGTTTTAAAGAGATAGTTCTGTCAGGGATTGATATAACATCGTATGGGAAAGATTTGGATAATATTGAATTTGCAGATGTTTTGTCTGAAATTTTAAGAAAATACCCTACAATGGAAAGAATACGTATATCTTCTATTGATCCAGATGGAGTTTCTGACAGATTGTTTGATATAATCACGAATGAACAGAGGATTATGCCACATTTTCACCTTAGTATTCAATCGGGAGATAATCATGTTTTGAAGGCTATGAGAAGACGTCATACGAGGGAGGATGTTATAGATTTATGTGATCGTATTAGGAAGGTTCGAGATGACGTTATTTTTGGATCGGACTTCATAACGGGTTTTCCAACGGAAACTGAAGAAATGTTTCAAAACACTATGAAAATTGTCGATGAAGCAGGAATATCATTACTCCACGTTTTTCCGTATTCAAAGAGATCTGGAACACTCGCGTCCACATTCATGGAACTTCCAAAAAATATTGTTGTTGATCGCGCACAAAGATTGAGAGAAAAATCAGATAAAGTTCGTCATAAATTATATGAAAGTTTTATGGGAAAAAAAGTTAACATGATTGTCGAAAAAATACATGATGGATTCTCGAGTGGGAAGACGGATCATTTCATTCCTATAAAGATAAAGGGTGAGTATGAGGTTAGTGATATTTTGAAGGATATTCAAATAAAGTCATTTGATGATGAATTTTTATATAATTATTAGAGAGTAAAAAAAAGATATATTATTATCATAATGTTGTGATAAATATGATAAAACTTGAGATATTTGATATTTTTTGATATACTTAATGGAGTTTATCCACGATATATGGGGTATTTTTTTATGAATTTTACAAAGAAAGCGACGATCGCTGGATTTGCGATATTTTCTATGATATTTGGATCCGGGAATATAGTTTTCCCTTTAATTTTAGGAAAGGATTATACATCAAATTATATGTGGGTTATAGCGGGTTGGATATTAAGTACAGTTGTTATTCCAATTGTTGGATATTATGGAGCATTTTTATTTGATGGTGATAATAAGAAATATTTATCTCCTATAGGAAAACAGGGGACATTTATTTTGATGATTATTTTGATGTTGATCGCGGGTCCTTTTGGAGTTACGGCGAGGGGAGTCAACGTTGCGTTTGGAGGAATTCATATTGCGTCTCCCTTTGTCAATGAAGTTTTATTCAATTTTCTATACTGTCTAATAACAATACTTCTCGCATGGCATCCTGGAAAGATTGTCCAATTGATAGGTGTTATATTCACTCCTCTTAAATTTGGGGGTGTTATATTTGTTGTTGTATTTGCATTATATTTAGGGGGATCATTTCAAGATATCCCTGTCTCAAATATTCCTGTCTCAGAGTGTTTTATGACGAGTACGAAGACAGGATTTCAGACGATGGATTTGTTGGCCTCGTTTTTGATGGGTTCAACTGTCTATTTTTATATAAAAAACTCTATACCTCAAGAAGAACAAAATAATAAAAAATTATTCTTAAAATTTGCATTATTTGCATGTATTGTTGGGGCGATAGCTTTGAGTATTGTTTATATAGGATTGACTTTGATAGGGTCGCAGTATGCCGTTCTTTTGCAAGGAACTCCAAATGAATCGTTATTTACGAAAATTGCAGAGGTTTCTATGGGGCCTAGTGCATCGTGGTTTGTTGCGATTGTTATAGCTGTTTCGTGTCTTGCAACGAATATTGCACTTTCATCAGTATTCACGGATTTTATACATAAAGATATATTGAAGGAAAGATTTAATAGGCAAGTTTTACTTGTTATAACTGGGATTTTAACTTTTGGATGCTCACTTCTTGGATTTGATCAGATATGTCGTATTTTAGGGATTATTTTGGAGGCCTTGTATCCTTTTCTTATTATTTTTGTTTTTGCGCGTATTGTTTATTATTTTGCGACACAAAAATCTCGATAATTTAAATAATTTTTATATATGGTCAGATGATATAAATTATTTTGTTTGGCCATATTATTTTTGGTGCTAATATATTTGTTGTTATTTTGTTTAAAATTTTTTTCATATTTTTTTGAAGATGGATAATAAAAAGAAAACGTATGCTGTTGCGATGTCTGGAGGGGTTGATTCATCTGTTGTTGCAGCGATTTTGAAGGATAGGGGACATGATATCTTTGGAATAACGATGTATTTACATGAATATTCCAAGCAGGCTATAGATGACGCGAAAAAAGTCTGTGATTTTTTGGGGATAGATCATTATGTCTGTGATTTGCGGGAAGATTTTTTGAATAATGTTATTGATGTTTTTTCCGATTATTATAGGAATGGTCTAACTCCAAATCCGTGTGTATTTTGTAATCGTGATATCAAGATGGATAGACTTTTGAAATTTGGATTATCGAAGGGAGCCGATATGATGGCGACTGGTCATTATGTCAGGAATTTTCCTCTTCGAGAACATCCAAATCAAAAAAAAGATCAGAGTTATTTTTTGTCACTCGTCGATAAAAACAATTTAAAGCTCATTGATTTTCCTTTGGGAGACATTTTTTCGAAGGATATAACTCGAGAACTTGCAAAGAAATATGGGATACATGTCGCTGAGAAGAAGGATAGTCAAGACATATGCTTCATTCCGAATAATGATCATAAATCTTTTTTAAAACGTTTTATAGAGGATTCTCGAGGGAAGATTATTCATATATCGACGAATATTGTTCTTGGATATCATGATGGTATAAACAATTATACGATAGGTCAGAGGAAGGGACTTGGAATATCTTATAAAAATCCTTTGTATATTATAGATATGGATCCAAAGAATAATATTATATACGTTGGAGAGGAAGAATTCTTGAATATAAGGGAATTGAAAATAAGGGATATAAATTGGCTTATTGATAAAAATACGTCCGAGTTTCAAACGACTGTTAAACTCAGATCGAGTTCCAAGAAAAATAATGCGATTGTCAAAGTTTTAGACGATAAGAAATCAGCCATAATAAAACTCTTGGAAAATCCTATAACTGCGATCTGCAAGGGACAGATATGCGCGATGTATGACGATGATATAGTCGTTGGAGCGGGGATTATTTTGTAATATTTAATTTTTAAATATCTGAAAATTCGTATATAATTGGATTTGACTTAAATTATAATAGAAATAGATCTTATGAGACGAGAAGAGAGAGATTATAGAAGGAATATAAAGGATAGGTCATCAAACGATATTTTAAAAGGGATTGTTCTTATATTTATTTCCCTCATCTTTTTTATATCTCTCTTTTCATATTCAAATGTTGATGATTCTATATTCGTGGCCTCGATGAATGACGATGCGAAGAATATTTTGGGAGATGTGGGATCGTATATCTCAGATATTCTCGTCCAATTCTTGGGAATAATGTCTTTTATGTTGAGTATACTCCTCTTTATATGGGGTATAAATTATATAAGTGGTCGTATATATCTCATACGATATAAACTTTTAATAATGTCATTATATATTTTTATGGGATCTATAGTCATGACCGTCATATCAAGTCGTGAATTTTTTGCCAGTATTCTTCTAAAATTTAATATAAATTATTATGCAGGGGGAATGATAGGATATATCCTCACAAAAATATTGTTTATCGATATTCTTCGGAATTCTAGTTTGAATGTATTTGTGTTTTCTTTTATATGTATTTTATGGGTTTTTATCATAAAAAAAGCATTATTTATAAATTTTTCAGCTTTTAGAGAAAATGCACCAAAATTTATAAATTATTTCAATAAAATTATCGATATTTTAAAAATAAAACATACTAAAATTCAAAATAAAAATAATCACAATCCTGAGGAGGATCTTTCTCATTGGGAGGATGATTTGAACACTAACATAAAAGATGATAATGAAAGTCACGATGATTTTTCTTTAAGTAATAATGAGTCTTTTATAAATAATGATAAATCAAATACAGTAGATGACAACAATTTAGATAATAAAGATGATAATAATGATAGTTTATATATTGATTCTGTGATGAAGAATGCGGTTATTGGAAGCGCGACATACGTTTTGCCGAGTATTGATTTATTAGATAAATATCAATTAAAAAGCTCGATATATGAGGATGAAGAGAAATTATCGTCGTTGTCTATAGAGTTGTGTAATGTCCTTGAAGAATTTGGAGTTAAGGGGGAGATTTTGAATGTAAAACAAGGGCCTGTCGTCACGATGTTCGAATTTAGACCGGCCCCTGGAATAAAAACATCTCGTGTCATAAGTTTGAGTGATGATATCGCGAGGTCTATGAGTGCGATTTCTGCAAGAATATCCTTGATTCCAGGACAAAATGCAATAGGTATTGAACTACCAAATAAATCGAGACAGACAGTATATCTAAGAGAATTATTGTCAAGTGAAGTATTTAAGAAGTCCAATACAGGTATTCCGATAGTGTTGGGGAAAGATATTGCTGGAAATCCGATTCTAGCGGATTTGTCTAAAATGCCTCATTTATTAGTTGCGGGAACAACAGGATCTGGAAAATCTGTTTCGATAAATGACATGATTTTATCGATCCTTTTCAAATTTTCTCCAGACGAATGTAAATTGATAATGATTGATCCCAAGATGCTCGAATTATCAGTTTATGACGAAATTCCTCACCTCTTGACTCCCGTTGTGACAGATCCAAAGAAAGCTGTCTTCGCGTTGAAATGGGCTGTGAACGAAATGGAAAATAGATATAGACAGATGTCAAAGTTGGGAGTTCGAAATATAGACGGTTTCAATAAAAAATTGAAAGAATCCAAAGAAAAAGGAGAATTACTCGTCAGGAAAGTTCAAACTGGATTCGATCAGGATACAGGTCGTCCTATCTTCGAAACTCAACAGATGGATTTTGAAAGTATGCCATATATCGTCGTTATTGTCGATGAGATGGCCGATCTTATGCTTGTTTCTGGAAAAGATATCGAATCTGCAGTTCAAAGACTCGCCCAGATGGCACGAGCCGCTGGAATTCACTTGATTATGGCAACTCAACGCCCTTCTGTCGATGTCATAACAGGAACGATTAAAGCGAATTTCCCAACTCGTATAAGTTTTCAGGTTACATCAAAAATTGATAGTCGTACAATCCTTGGAGAACAAGGTGCAGAACAACTTTTAGGACAGGGAGATATGTTGTATATGGCAGGAGGTGGTCGGATCATGAGAGTGCATGGGCCATTCGTCAAGGATATAGAAGTTGAAAGAATAGTTTCATATATAAAAACACAAAAAGAACCCTCATACGTTGATATCGTTGTTGATCAATCGTCTGATAACATCTTTGGACTGGATAATAGTGACAAAAATCAAGTTGACGAATTATTTGAAGAAGCAAAAGAAATAATATTACGAGATAAAAAAGTTTCAATAAGCTATATACAACGAAAACTACAAATTGGTTATAACAGAGCTGCTCGAATTATCGAACAAATGGAAGAACAAGGGATTATATCAGCCCCAAATCATACGGGTAAGCGAGAGATTATTTTTTCATAATATTTTTTGTTTATTAACGAATTTTTAATATTTATATAGTAACATTATGTTGTGTATGTATTAAGTTTTAGCTTTTTTTAGGAGGATTATTCTGAAAAGCAAATTTATAACATCCTTATTCTTATTTGGAGTTCTTTTTGGCGTTGAGCAATGTAGTGCATCAATCTCAAATGATGATGTTCGTGATCGTCAAAATTCGCAATTTAATGATCAAAATCTAGTTGTGAGTGATTATTTACAATATGTAGATATGAGTGCTGAGGATTTATGTATTGAATTTAATTACAATGTTAACTCTTTATTTAAATTACGAGGAAAAATTTTAACAATTGTATTGCATGAGCAATCTTATGAAGTGAGGAGAGAATTGTTAAAGCTCTGTTTAAAAATTAGTGATGCGATAAAGATTAGCAAGGACATGAAACCTAATAAAAAAGAATGGAATAATAATTTCAACAGTGGACGTGATCCTCGTGATGATGATGATAATGGGTCAGATATAGATCCAGATCCGAATGGTTCTGCTGTGATAATTGGTGATAGTAAGAAAAATAATGAAGAGTATACATATTATAATGGTCCTTTGAATAATGAATTAAAAAGAAAATTGAAAAAATTAACAAGGGTTCCTGTGAGAACTAGACAGCAAGAAATTATAGGGATGCAACGGGAAGAAGGTCTCGTTTCTGATCCTCTTGATGTGTCAAACAGTCCAATGTTATCAGATAGTTTACAATATAGATAATTTTATCATTTATTAAATAGAGGTATTTTTTATTGAATACCTCTATTTTTTTTATGGATTTCTTATATAAATTATGTAAAACTCTGCATCGAACTTTATGAATGTTTTTGGAGAATTATTTATGGTTCGAGTGAAGAGTTTTGGTGTTGTGATTTTGTCTATTTTATGGACATTTTCTTTTTCTCATACTGATTCCAATGCAAAAGAGTTTGTGATGCGTGACGTATACAAACAATATGAAAGAGATTTTGAAGATATGGAATTTGAGATAACGAAATTCAATGGTAAGGACGTTTTAAAAGTATCAAATTTTTATTTTGAAGGAGTGAGAAATTATAATCCATCTTTGATATATGATATGAAGGTTGATGAATTTGATGGGAGTCTGAATTTTTACCTAAGAATTTCAATATGTAAAATAAAAATATTTAATAAAAACTTTATAAAAAGGGATGGCATCATATTTGATGATGTGAATGATCAACGTTTTATACACAAAAAATGTATGATACTCCCAAATTCAGGGTTATATGAAGAGTTATGTCCTATATACGCTATGGGAGTGGGTCCCAATCAGTTTGGAGATATGTTATCGAATAGGAATGGTCTCAATGAAATAGATGAGATATGGAAGGATATCGCGAATTATTCTGGATCAAATATAAATCATGTCTCTAGTATTAATGATAATAATTGTAAGAAAATATTCAATAGTATTGATTCAAAAGAAGAAATATCTCAAAGTGTTTTCATACGTTGTGAGAAAGATATAAAAAATCCTATAGATGTGTATATTTTTTCTCATTTATGTGAGGATAAAGCCGTAGGACATTCTCTTCCAATTATTTTATTGAAGGACGATCTATCCGTTGAGGATGACTATGTCGGACTTCTAAAGAAAATGATTGATTTCAATGTTAGACATAACTGTCTTGTCTGATACAAAATTTTTCTTTTATATAGGATTGGATCTAGTTTCGTTGAGGATTAGATCCCTGTCTTTTTTTATTATTATACCATACACTTTTTTGATACGTGACATTTGGAATACAATTTTTTTATATATATTTGTGTTTTGTGATATAATCATTTGAGTTTAGAGTTTTTCTATTTTGAGAAGATAAGATATAATGAAAAGACGTATAAAATATAATAAAAGTAAAATATTATCGAGGCTTCCTATTTCAAAAATACTCCCTAATCTTGCGACTATTTCATCTTTATTTTTCGGATTAATGCAGATAAAATTTGCTCTATCCAATCAGTGGGAGAACGCGTTATTATGTTTAGTGGGGGCTGCCTTCTTGGACGCGACAGACGGACGTCTTGCGAGATTATTCAATTCGTGTTCGAGATTTGGGGCTGAATTAGACTCATTGTCTGATTTTGCGGTTTTTGGGATATCTCCTGCGATCGTTATGTATATATATAGTCTATCGGAATTCGGACGATTTGGATGGATTGTATGCGTATTTTTTTCGATATGTATGTGTTTGAGACTTGCAAGATTCAATACTCACGATATTGAGAATATCAAGACTCCACTTTCTGGAAAATTTTTCACAGGAGTTCCAGCACCTGCTGGAGCTGTTCTTGGGATTATTCCAATTATTGGGTATAACGCGTTTAATTCTCAAATATTTGGATCCCCATATATTTGCTCTATAACAATGATTATTTCAGCAATACTTCTCATATCCCGGATTCCAACATTTTCGATAAAAAAAATCCATATAAAAAGGGAACAATTTACATCATTTTTATTATTTGTTATTGTTAGTTTTGGGATAATTTTTACATTAACTTGGAAAGCATTCTTCATAATTGCAATCTTATACTTTATCTCTATATTCTTCAGTTATTCGAAGGCAAAGAAAATTTTGGAGGTAGAGAATCAAGTAGATAATAATAATGAATAAATATTTGCAAATAAATAATTTTAGAAATTATGATATTGTTCGTATAGATATGAATAATCATGATGTCTTTGTTTTGTATGGAAAAAATGGGGAGGGGAAGACGAACGTTTTGGAAGCTATCTCCATGTTTTCAGGAGGAAAAGGACTTAGACATTCAAAACTAGACGATATGATTCGTTATGACAATTCGAATTTCTGGAATATAACAATCTCCTTGGAGGACGGAATTTTTTCATCGGGTTATATTAAGAAAGAGAAAGTATCTAGAAGAATATATAAAGTTTCCGATAAAAACGTTCGAAATTTGAGTGAATTTTCAAAGGGTTATTATATATTGTGGATGACATACGAAACTGATAGACTTTTTATGATGTCTCCTTCAGATAGACGTAATTTTATTGATATGTTTTGTTGTAGTCGTTTTTTTGATCATCAAAAGAATATAACAGACTACGAAAAATTAACACGTGAACGTCTAAAAATATTGAGGCAAGTGTTCGATAATAATAATCATAATAATAAGGAATATCTATATAAATGGTTGAGTATTATTGAATCGAAGATTGTGGAGAATGGAATAAATATTGCGAATACTCGTATGGATATTTGTCGAGAGATAGAGGATGGTCAATATTATGACTCTGATTTTCCAATATTCAAAAATTTTATGGAGGGGGATATCGAGAGATTGATCATATCTTCTAGGGAGAACAATAATAATAATGATTCTGAAGGATTGAAGAAGTGTTATGTTGAAGAATTGTTGAGGAGAAGGGAGAAGGATTATTTTTCGAATTCAACGACTTTTGGACCGAATAGGAGTGATTGGAAGGTTTTTCATCAAAAAAATCAAATGTATGCGAATTTTTGTTCTGCAGGGGAACAGAAGATGATTTTACTCGGAGTTTTTTTGTCTTTTATTAAACAAAATTTATCTCATGATCAAAGAACTCTGATATTATTATTGGATGATGTTATTGCCCATTTAGATTTTGATCATCGTGTGTTATTGTTTAAACATATAAAAAAAATAAGGAAGAGTTTTGAAGATGCATGTGTGAGGAACCTTATATTTTTAACGGGTACGGATAAGAATTTATTTCAAGAATTAATATCTGAAAATGTTTTATTTTTAAATGTGAAGGAAAACAATATTTTTGAGGATACGAGTGAAATATGACAACAACAGACAATATGAACTATACAGCTGATTCCATAAAAGTTTTGAAGGGATTAGATGCAGTTAGGAAACGTCCTGGAATGTATATCGGGGATACGGATGATGGAACAGGACTTCATCATCTCGTTTATGAGGTCGTTGACAATGCGATAGACGAGTCTTTAGCGGGATATTGCGATTGTATAACTGTCAAAATTGAAGATGAAGGATATGTTTCGGTTCTTGATAATGGACGTGGAATTCCTGTCGATATACATAAAGAAATGGGAATTTCAGCCGCAGAAGTTATTATGACTCAACTTCATGCAGGAGGAAAATTCGATCAGAATTCTTATAAAGTTTCAGGGGGACTTCATGGAGTTGGAGTTTCTGTTGTCAACGCACTATCCGATATTTTGGAACTCACAATCTGGAAGGATCATAAAAAATACTTTATGCGTTTTAGAAATGGAGTATCTGAAAGTCCATTGAAATTGATAGAGGAATATGATAGCTCAATGCAATCTGGAACTCTCGTACGTTTTCTTCCTGATCCTTCTATCTTTAAGATTACGACATTTGATAGGGTCGTTATAGAACGTCGTATACGAGAGCTCGCATTTCTAAATTCTGGAGTACGTATAAAAGTTGTTGATGAGAGGCCATCTTCAAATTATTCAAATGAGTTGTATTATCAAGGTGGGATAGAAGCGTTCGTTAAATATCTTGACCGTGGAAAAAATGTTCTCCACACAAAAATAATAACAGCTGATAACTCGAATTCTTCGAACGATATTGTCGTTCAAATGGCCATGGAATGGACGGATAGTTATCGTGAAAATATATTATGTTTCACAAATAATATTCCACAATCTGATGGAGGAACTCACCTCGCGGGATTGAAGGCCGCTTTGACACGTGCTGTTTCGAATTATATCGCGAATAATCCTATAAAATCTTCCGGAAAAAAGGATTTAAAAAATTCGATAACAGGAGATGATATACGAGAGGGATTGACATGTGTCCTCTCCGTTAAGGTTCCTGATCCAAAATTTTCATCCCAAACGAAAGACAAACTCGTTTCGTCAGAAGTTCGTCCTGTTGTTGAGAGTGTTGTCACGGATGCGGTTAGTATGTGGTTTGAAGAGAATCCTAGTATGGGAAAGATCGTCATAGACAAGGTTTTGGAAGCTGTTGCCGCGCGAGAAGCCGCGAAACGCGCACGAGAATTGACTCGTCGAAAAGGAGCCCTCGATATTGCGTCTCTTCCTGGGAAACTCGCGGACTGTCAGGAAAAAGATCCATCTTTAAGCGAATTGTTTATAGTTGAGGGAGATTCAGCAGGGGGATCCGCGAAACTCGGACGAGATCGTAAAACCCAGGCTATCCTAGCGCTCCGCGGGAAAATTCTCAATGTTGAAAAAGCACGTTTCGATAAAATGTTGTCTTCTGAAACGGTTGGAACAATAATAACGGCCATAGGAACGGGAATAGGAAAAGAAGATTTCAATATAGATAAAGCGAGATATCACAAGATTATCATTATGACGGATGCGGATGTCGATGGAAGTCATATCCGTACTCTTCTCCTAACGTTTTTCTATCGTCATATGAGGCCTATAATCGATAAAGGATATCTCTATATCGCACAGCCTCCTTTATATAGAGTCAAGAGAGGGAATTCCATAGTCTATTTGAAAGATCAAAATGCTTTCGATGAATATATGTTGAATGAGGCTATAAATGATACAAAAATTTTGTATCAGGAAGGAGAGTGTGTGAGTGGACTCGATCTAAAGAACATAGCGGAACTTTCAATAAAAATAAGCCATATGATCGATTCTTTATCACATCATATAAATAATCCATCTATAATCGAAAAACTTGTTATGAGTGGATATTTATTTGAAAGAACTCAAGAGAGATTCAATAGACTGAAAGAATTCATAGAATATTGCAATTTAGAAGGTGTATCCTACGATATTATGCTTGATGATTCAGATAAATTATTCATAATACAGAAATCATTTGGAATAGACGAAAAAATCGAGATTAATGACGAATTTATCAATCTTCCAGAGATGAAATCATTGCAAAAAGTTTATCATCAAATCGAGAGTATATTCAGATCAAAGATGATGTTGGAATATAACTCAGGAAAAGATAAATGTGTTATTGATGGTCCTATATCCCTTTCAGAAAAACTTTTGGAAATTGGAAGGAAAGGACTCGTCATAAATCGATATAAAGGACTCGGAGAAATGAACGCAGATCAACTCTGGGAGACGACCCTTGATCCATCATCTAGGAGTTTATTACAGGTCCAAATGTCCCACGCAGAAGAAGCAGACGAAATTTTCTCGATCTTGATGGGAGATGTCGTTGAACCACGTCGCGAATTCATCCAAAATAATGCATCAAAAGTTATAAATCTCGATATATAAAAATTTTTAGAAATGAAGTATACAAAATTATGTATACTTCATTCTTCTAGTGAGGACGTGCGTTTTGGACTGCCGTGTCAAAAAAACTCCTGATATTACAATATTGCGAGGTACAATATCGAATTCTTGGATCGTTTTCATAAAAAAGATTACGCGTAATGATAGCATTGAGCATGTCCCTTATATGATCTAAACATAAATCGTATCGCCTTTTTTGCATAAATTGTCTTGGATCATTCAAAAAATCCATATTGTTGGGCAATATTTTCATAATGTTATTGAACATTGTTATATCATGCATTATCTCGTGTAATTTTATACTTGCAAATTCGATATTATATTCATATGGCTTTGTTATAAATCCGTGGATTGTGTCAATATATTTCATCATATAACATATTTGATGAGATAAACGACATTCCCTCGAGATAACATTATTTTGAACGAGTGAATCCAAAAGTTTCCATTCTTGTCGACAAATATCTGTATATCCCCTATTTTTTATTGTTTCTATAGGGTTATTTCTGAGTTCTTCATCATTACCGATATTATCGAGCGCATGCCTGACATCCGATAATCTCGTTATGATACCCTGTATTATCTCATATGACATAGGATTGCTTTCTTCATCAAAATCCGATGCTCCAACAAATCCAATGCATAAATAAGAAATCATCATACACTTCATGAATTTTTTCATATTTTCATATATATACCTATAATGTGAACTAATTTAACATATTGTATTATCAAATTTTGATTATTTCAATAATAAAGTTATGTATATTTCACAAGTTATGTATATTTATATTATCATAAAATTTTATACAAACACACACCATCTCAAAAAAAGAGTCTGGTGTGTGTATTTTTTATTTTAATATTATTTTTATATATTATAATTTATTGATAAAATCTAACAATATTGTATTGTAATTGTCGGCATAACCATGCGTATCATCACAATAGTTTTTCAATTCATTTTTAGCTTGTTCAACAAAAATTCTACTAAAATTATACATACTATTGGATTTGTCCATTAACGCATTAGAAAATCTTCTTTGATTTCCTTCATCAAGATTTATGCTGTTTTCAGAAACAAAATCGTGGACTTTTCGTATCATACTTATGCTCATCACAGTTTGACGCATAGGTTTATTCAATGCATCTAAAACATCATCGAAAGAATCCTCATTGTCTAGTCCTGTTTTACTTTCACGTTCAAGAATATTGAGATTTGCTTCCGCAATTAAATTATCAATATTATCTTCTTCATCTATATAACTACGAAAACCTGCAATAAAATGAGTGTATGCTTCAGGAACCATAGGAATTTGATTTGCATTATCCACGAGATAACCATTAGATCTCATATATAAATATATGCATTGTAAAGCAATAAATACGTTTCTATTAAATCTATCACTGAAATCTTGAATATTGTGTAATTCAACTTGTGGATTTGTATTGAATTTTGATCCAATATACTCTAATTCGAGAGAGTTACGTAGACGGTTCACGACAATAGGAGCATTCAAACTCAAAACTTTAAATGACGCATCAAGATATCCATTGAGTATCCTCTCTTGATTTTCAATCGTACTATTTCTAAAAGTTATATGAAAATTCTCTACCATTTCAGTAAGATCATCAGGCATACACGAAGAAACATTATTTGTGAAGAATGGAGTGATAACTGTTGATAATACAACAAGTTTTGATAAATAATTCATAATTCTACCTATAATAAAAATCAGGCACTCACACAGTTTATACAATTGTGTGATGTCTGTCAACAACATAATTATATCACTATTTAATTATAAGCAATTTTATTAAAATTTTATGGGCAAAAAAAGAATTTGAGAGTTCAATAAATAATTTGCTAGACTTTTTTATGTGGCATTTCGTCACAATTCAGTATTTTTTTGGATAAAGTTTTTTTATAGAAAGCAAATAAATTATTTTTTTTATACATAATACAAAAAGGAGGAAAATATGTTGAGTATTATTGAGAATTCGAAGAATAGGGTTATTGATTTAGGGGAGATGAAGGGGAGGCTTCGTATACTCCATAACAACGAGGATGATTATATAGGTGCGATCATAGACAATGCGACGGATATTGTTGAGCGTCTAACGGGGAGATCTATTTTGATGAAGAAATATCGTTATATTTCGAATACATCGACTGATAATGATTGTATACAATATATTGAGATTCCAAACATACCCTTTGTTCGGATAGAGACTATTCGAAGGATTTATGAGGGTGATAGATTTGAGGATATCAAGGATTATGAGGTGGATTATAAATATGGGAGGGTGACGATTTCGACGTATAATTTGAATGTCCCAATTGAAATAACTTATATTTCGGGGTTCACAGATGATCCACGAGAAGTTCCCTTGGATTTGAAGCTCGCGATTATGATGATTGTTGAGAAGATATACAATTGTTCCGATGAAAACCTGTTATCATCGACATATATAAAACATATCATCGACAACTATAAGACGGTTTCTATAATGTGAAGGTATGGAGGATTGTTAAAATTATGTTTAGTATTTCGAAATTAAACCAGAATATATCGCTGCTTCAAAAGAATGAGAGGGTTTCTGATAGGACGATAACATCCTATGAAAAATATAGGAGATATATCGATGTTATGGCAAATATAAGTCAAAATTTTGAGGATAATGAATATGATATTGTCATAAAATACGACGAAAATATTATGTATAAAAAATTTGACGCCATACTGATGCATAATGATATTGACGACGAAGATGAGGATATATATATCATCAAAAAACAACCATCGATTTTTGATAGTTGTTTTCTGAAGTTTTGTGTGAGGAGACTAGATATTTGAGAGCATTGAATCGAAGCTACTATCGAAGACGATTTTATCTTCTATTTTGGGTTTGCATGATTTTTTTATAAAATCAGAGAATATTTTCATTAGTCTGTTTTTCGATGTGTTGTTTGATTCATTTTTTGAGGAATCAATTTCATAGTCATCACTTGGAGATAATGAAGAACTATTTCGATGGGATGTGTTTTTCTCATCGTCATAAGTGTTTTTATTGGCAATATTTTCAGTATACGAAATATCGATATTGTCGACGATTTGATAGCGCGCACATAAATCATTTTGAGAGAACAAAAACGAGGAGATCACACATGATATCACAATATATAAAATTTTATTCATAAAATAACTCACAATTTAAATTATAATAATTATATTCCAAAATATTTTATAATAATATAAGATATGATGTCAATATGAGAAATAATGTTTATTTCAACAAAAATTGTATTTTTATGTAGGAATATTTATGATAGAATACAATAGGATTTTTGTTATATTTATATAAGATTATTTATATTATGTTGATTTTTGGCTTTATATTATTACCATTTATATTTGAATTCATAGTTGCGTTTATATTTGGTGCAACGAAGTTTTCGAATATTGGGTTTGTTATTTTAAAGGCGTTTATTCTTTGTATACCGTTTTTGATATTTCAAGCTGAGAGGTTTAGGAGGATTTTATTTTATATATTGTATGTTATGTTGTTTATACCTGTTATTATGAATATAATTCATCTTCTTATTTTTCATGTGGAGTTAAATTATTTTTCATTGATCAGTATATTTGATACAAATCTCTCAGAATCTATGGAATTTGTTGAACATTTTGGAAGGATGAAGATATCTTATATAGAGATTTTGGGTCTCATTTTTATCGCTATCTTGATATCATGTTTGTTTTTCATAGAGCGTGTTTCAAAGGATATCAGATATTGTGAGCTACGGGAGAGGTATAAGATAATTTTATGTATTATTTTTGTGGGCGGGACATACGTTTTTTCGACGGCCAATTTTGTCAATCAATTTCCGTTTAGCAAGATAATAACGAGTTATTTACATTATAGGAGGGACATAATCAATGAGAGGGCGATACTTCAATCTAGGAAGAAGGATTTTTCGTATGGGGGGAAGGTTTCGAGTGTTTTTCCAGATGATGAAGATGAGACGTATATAATTGTTATAGGGGAGTCTGTTGATAGGAAGCATATGAGTCTTTATGGATACGATAAAAAAACGACTCCATATTTTGATTCTATGAGGGATGAATTGACGATCTTCAAGAATGTTAGGTCGAGTCATTGTCACACGCTTCCTGCTCTTCGGGGAGTCTTGACATTTGATGAAGATTTTTCGAAGGGTGATATAGTTTCATTTTGTAAGTTTGCGGGATTCAAGACGTATTGGTTATCGAATCAATATATCGGAGGACCGTGTGATAATTTGATGTCTATTATTGGGCATATGGCTCATCAGAGTGTTTTTATCAATCGAGTTTTATATTCGGGATGTCAAACTGGGGAATATGATTCGAGAGTCCTTCCATATTTGAAGGATATATTGAAGGATAAATCAAATAGGAAGAAAATTGTTTTCATCCATCTCATTGGTTCGCATCTACCTTATAAGAGG
>CAMYPB010000013.1 GCA_947285985.1 uncultured Holosporaceae bacterium | reverse complement strand
GTTATGACAACCTCCTTCCTGCTTGGCCAAGATATTTTATCAACCTCCTGCCTAACTTCACGCAAGAAAGAAAAAAGCCTCTTGATATTAGCAACAGATTTCATTAGTAGTCCTCATAATATAAATCAAACAAAACACCCTACATGGCAGGAGTGGAGGGTCTCGAACCCCCAACCGTCGGTTTTGGAGACCGATACTCTTCCAATTGAGCTACACTCCTATAATCCATATTGGATATTCTATCACATTATCCATCAAAAAGCATAGAGATTTTATCAAATTATTTTTGCCCATACAACAAAAAGTTTATTTTTCTTATTAAATTCTAAAAAATAATCCCAAATTCGATATAAAAGCAAAAACAAACTTGAAGAGAAAACTTCCATGTGTCAACAAAATCTCGTAGACTGTCACACAATGATTTTCCCCAACTCACAATATTATTCTAAAATATTTTTATAGATATGTCAAGTATTGAAGATGGGCAATTTTTAATTATTGAATTTTTATTTAAATTGTGATAGCATTTTCATTGTGTTGGGTGTTATTTATAAACGCACCTCCCTTCTTCAAACAACAAAATAGATCGAAGATTTTGTTTTGAGATGTTTTGTGATAAATTTTCTATAAAATATAATAAAAAAATAATACATAAAATTTTATTTATTTTAACACATGAACAATGATGACTAATCCGGAAGACTACTCTATAATGTTCATCATAGGATAGGGATACGGACGAAGGGAAGGTATGACGTCTCAAAGCAAGATTTATTTAGATGGTATAGAAATTTCGAATGAGAGTAGGTTTGTTTTCATAGGGGGGCCTTGTGCTATAGAGTCTGAGGAGAGTTCTCTTTTTCATGCGTTTGAAATAAAGAAGATATGTGATGAACTTTCGATACCCTATATTTTCAAGTCGTCTTTTGATAAGGCGAATAGATCGAGTATACGGGGAAAGAGAGGGATTGGGATGGATGATGGACTTAGGATCCTCAAGAAAGTTAGGGATGAGGTTGGAATTCCTGTTCTAACTGACGTTCATCTTCCTGATCAATGTGAAAAAGTCGCGGAATACGTTGATATTCTTCAGATTCCTGCATTTTTATGTCGTCAATCTGATTTATTGGAGGCCGCTTCTAAGACGAAGAAGATTATTCATATAAAGAAGGGACAATTCATGTCTCCTCGTGATATGAAGAATGTTGTTGAAAAAATAAAACACTTCGGATCTGATAGAATTCTTCTGTGTGAGAGGGGATCATGTTTTGGATATAACAATCTCGTCGTAGATTTTAGGGGACTATCTATTATGAAAGAGACGGGATGCCCTGTTATATTCGACGCGACGCACTCTATTCAACTCCCATCATCAAATGGAGAATGTTCTGGGGGAGAACGAGAATTCGCACCTATCCTCGCGAGAGCAGCTGTTTCTATAGGATTGGCCGGAATTTTCATGGAAGTCCACGAAAATCCAAATAGTGCACCATGTGATGGCCCTAATATGGTATATTTAAGAGATTTGAAACAAATTTTAAGAGAATTGATTTATATTGATGAAATTGCCAAGCAATTTCCAAGATATCTTTGAGAGGGATTCGAAATGAATATAAATGAAAATTTTTTAACAATACGTGATGAATTGAAGAAATTGTCTGCGGATGCGATACTTTGTCCTATGGATTGTTCATTTGACAATGTGGAGGTCCCCTATTCTGATTTATACTATGTTTCTGGGTTCACGGGATCGAATGGACGAGCGATTATTTCGAAGAATGATGCTTTTATATCTGTTGATGGGAGATACACAAAACAAGTTCTTGAACAAGTTGATACGAAATTTTGGAATATCGAACATTTTCCAAGTTGTCGAATGAAGGATCTCATAGAGAAGACAATGAAACGTGGAGAAAAACTCGTCGTCTGTTCATTATCTCATAGTTATAGGACGTGTCTTGAGATATCGTATATAACTGATATGTTAGGAATAAAATTACAATATATAAAGGAACACCCTATTTCTTCATTGCGTCTGTATAACAAAAATGATGACGTAAAATTGATTATCCAAAATAAACATAAAATAAAAAATAGATTAGATATAATATCGTCGGATTTGAAGAAAGGAGAGAGTATTCTTTTGGGGGATATGAATACAATATCTTGGATTTTAGGAATTAAGAAGACGAGACTTGGAATAAATGATAGGAGTCCCCTCGCGAGATCGTTGCTCTTCATTATGAAAGACAAAAAACCTTTATTATTCTGCGATTTAGAAGTTGAAGAAAATGAATTTTTCGAAGCGCACGATATCTCAAATTTTGAGATGGTGTTGAATAATTTTCAAAGAGGACCCGTTCAAGTTTGTTTTAATCACGTTCCAGGGTATTTTGTTTTTAGTCTCGAAAATATGGGATTTGATATACATTCAATTGAAAAAAATTATGATAAATATCCATCAATAAAAGATCCCGATGAAATAGAAGATCAAAGAGAAGTTGCGATAAATACATCTATAATTTTCACAAAAACTTTGGCATATGTTAAAGATCGTGTGAACAAAGGAGAGAATCTTCATGAGGACGATGTCTATAATTATTTTATAGAACAGGGAAGACTCATGTTTCACGACAATCTTGTGGGACTCAGTTTCAATCCTATATCAGCCTTTGGGAAGAATACGTCGATCGTACATTATGTTTCATATCATGGAAATAACAGCCTCATAAAAAAGGATGGAATTTTCCTCTTGGATGCAGGATTTCACTTTTTGAATGGAACATCTGATTTAACGAGATGTATGTCTCTCTTTGATAATCCAGATCCAAAAATTATTGAAAATTATACAATAATTTTAAAGGCATTTATTTCATATTCTAATTGTGTTTTCAAGAATAATATCAAGGCGTGTCAATTGGATACGATATGTCGTCATGAATTATGGAAGAATGGGATGGACTATCCGTTTGGAACGGGACATGGAGTTGGATACTATAGTATCGTTCATGAATATCCTCGTATTTCTCAGAATTCGAATGATAATATTCAAGAAAACATGATCTCAACAGTTGAACCTGGATATTATAATGATGAATACGGTCTTAGAATAGAAAACATGTTGTTAACTCGAAAGAAAAATGACGATTTATTGTATTTTGAGACATTGAGTTATATTCCGTTTGACATGCATATAATCGACATAAATAAACTCAACGATGAACAAAAAGACTGGCTCAATAAATATAATTTAACAATTCGTGAAAAAATCTTGCCATATTTCAAAAATGATGAGATAACATATAACTGGATTATGGAAAATACAATTCAAATATAAGGTGAATCATGAATAAAATAAGAAATTTTGATGATTTTATAGAGTATGACAGGTCGCATTATGTGAAGAATGTTATATTGAGATGTGATTTGAATCTTCCAACGGATATCGAGGATAATTCAAGGATTGAGGCCGTTCGAGAAACGATAATGAAACTTTTATCGATGGATAAACGAATTATTGTCGTAGCACACTTCAAACGTCCAAAGCGTGAGGATTTTTTCACTGAAAAGTATTCTCTACGTAAAATTGCAGATAAAATGTCTCATGTTTTAGGATTGGAAGTCAATTTCATTCCTTCAAATATCAATGATTTATCGCGGGATTCTATAAAATCTAGATTGAATGTCCTCGAAAATATACGTTTCTACGAGGGAGAGGAACGGGACGATGATGACCTTGCGAAGAAAATCGCGTCTTTTGGAGATGCGTATATAAATGATGCATTTTCCGTATCTCATAGGAATCATATGTCTGTGAGTGCGATCACGAAGTATCTCCCATCCTTTGCGGGATATTCCTTTGAACGTGAGATCCTTGGAATTTCGAGGGTAACAGACAATATTGAACGTCCATTTTGCGCGATTATAGGGGGATCAAAAGTCTCAACGAAGATCGATGTTTTAAAGAGAATCTCGATGAGCGCGGATTATCTCGTGATTGCGGGCGCTATGGCGAACACATTCTTGAAGGCTATGGGTCATGATCTTGGGAATTCTATGATTGAAGAGGATAAAATACAATTAGCTCTAGAAATATATAATAATTCTAAGGCAAAAATCATACTACCGGTTGATTTCATGGCTTCCGACGACATAAATCATGAGGGCAAACTGTTTGATATTGATAAAATTCCCCATAATTTTTCGTGTTTTGATATTGGTACAAAATCTATTGAAAATATTATTAAAATTATTGATAAATCAAAGACATTGTTATGGAACGGGGCACTCGGCGCGTTTGAATTTTCGAACTTTGATATATCCTCAGACAAAATTTCAGAATTTATTGCACGATCAACAAAAAAAGATGGCCTTATTTCGGTTATTGGAGGTGGAGAAACGATCGCATCACTTAAAAACTTCAAAAATGATATGAATTTCGTATCGACGGCTGGAGGTGCATTTTTGGAGCTTGTTGCTGGATATGATCTTCCGGGAGTCAAGGCGCTTTTGAATTAAATTTTAGGGATGTTATCTATTTTTTTATAAAAGTATTGCGTATTATCATTTAGATATTTTCTATATTTTTGCAATACTTTTTTTGTGATCTTTTTAAATTTTGAGGATTGTATTAACTTTTTTATAAAGTTGAATTCTTCTTGAGATGTAATACTAAAAAATCTATTGAAATCATAATGAAAATATTTTACAAGAATTATTATGGGAAATGTGATATTTTTTTGAAGATAATCTTCTGATTGACAATATAAGTCATTTTTATATGAATCAAGATCATTTTGCACTTGAAAAATTATTCCAAAACATATTCCCCAAATTGCTGATTTTTTCGCGTCTTGAAAATTGTGAGTTGCAATATATTTTCCTAAAAAACATGATAATTTAAAAAATGGACTCGTCTTGAGCGATATCATCCTTATATACCTTGACAGATCAATAATTCGGCTCTTATTTAAATACTGCTCAAGTAACGCACCATAAGAAGTTGACTTGCATTCCCTTATAAATACACGCAAAATAACACTATCAATTTGAGACAAATGTAAAAAATCTGATATAGATTTAATTAATATGAAATCACCTAACAGTATACTAATCTTATCACCATACCTACTATTAAGCGAATCTTCACCACGACGTTCCAAATTGTTATCTATAACATCGTCGTGAAAAATAGATGCTAAATGCAAATCTTCTATAATTTTAGCAATATTTAGTGCAAATTTTGTGTAAATTCCTGAAAACAGAAAAACAAAACTAGCGCGAAGCATCTTCCCGCTAGTTTGAAAAATATTATCACAACTTATAAAAACAGATCTTAGAAAACTATCAAAACATCTCAAACTTACGAAAAACCTTATATAATCACAAAACATACAAACAAAATCCGCAGACAAAACTACGGACTCTTATAAAGACAAATAATGAGACTATTCTTCTTCATTATTTTTATCTTGCGCTTCTTTCTTAGCGGATATAGCTGCTCCAAGTATATCCCCCAAACTTGCCACATTATCAGAAGATCCAAACTGCTGCAAAATCTCCCTCTCTCTTTGAATATCCAAAGATTTTATCGATAAACTCGCCGTTCTTGATGCTTTGTCAATATTAATAACAACAGCTTCGACCCTGTCACCTATCCCAAACTCATCGATACGCTGTTTTGACCTATCAATAGACAAATCACTACGCTTTATAAATCCTCGCAAACCATTGTCAAGAACAACATCCAATCCAGCCGGATTAGAACCTACTACTTCAACACTAACAACATCTCCCTTCTTTGTACCAGACAAAGCACCGGCTAATGGATCAGCCTCTAACTGCTTTATACCAAGACTTATGCGTTCCTTATCTGGATTCACATCGAGGACAACAACATCTATAATTTGCCCCTTCTTCAGATCCTTCGATTTATCATCAGAACTCCCGGCAGCCCATGAAATATCTGACATATGAACCATGCCATCAAGAGTATCAGTAACTCCGACAAAAACACCAAACTCCGTAATATTCTTAACCTCACCCTGCAGCTTAGTCCCAGCTGGATGCTCCTCAGCAAACTTTTTCCAAGGATTATCAAGACACTGCTTAAGTCCAAGACTTATCTTACGTTTTTGTGCATTGACATCCAAAACCATCACTTCAACTTCATCACCAATATTTACCACCTTAGATGGATGGATGTTCTTCCTCGTCCAACTTAACTCCGTCACATATATCATACCCTCTATGCAATCTTCCAGTTCGACGAACGCACCGTAATCCATAACATTCACGACCTTACCTTTGCATCTCTGTCCCACGTGATAACGCTCTTCAACATTTTCCCAAGGAGTCTTAACAAGCTGCTTCATACCGAGACTTATACGACCAGAATCCTTATTAAATTTAATAATTTGGACCTTAACAACATCTCCAACTTTCACAACATCACTAGGAGATGAAACCCTTTTCCATGACATATCTGTAACATGAAGTAGACCATCAATCCCCCCAATATCAACGAACGCACCGTAATCCGTGATGTTCTTTACAACACCCTCTGTGACCATCCCTTCGGAAAGCTTCGAAATAATCTCAGCCTTAGCTTCAGTTCTGGAGGCCTCAAGAACCGCTCTCCTCGAGACAACAATATTATTTCGAGCTCTGTCCATCTTCAAAATCTTGAACGGCTGCTTGACATTTAAAATAGGTGTTATATCCTTAACAATGCGCAAATCAACTTGACTACCTGGCAAAAAAGCAATTGTCCCGTTTATATCCACTGAAAAACCGCCCTTCGTACGCCCAATAATCATACCATCAACAGTCGAACCATTCTCCAAATGTTTTTCCAGATCAAGCCACACAGCCTCCCTCTTAGCCTTTTCAATACTCAAGATAGGCTCACCATTTCTGTCTTCGAATCGCTCAACATAAACATCCAAAGTGTCTCCAATAACAACATCATCAGAACCCTTTAACATCTTTATGTCATCTATAAAAAGACGCCCCTCAGATTTCAATCCAACATCTATAACAGCCTTATCATTCTTGAAACCAACGATCGTCCCTTTGACAACTTTTCCCTCTAACGACTCCTTCCCAGAAAGAGATTCTTCCAACATCTGTGCGAAACTCACTGACTTGCTCGTTTGACTTACGCTCATAAACACCTTAAAACTACAACAACTACAGTTGTTGATAAAAAACTAAACCTATATAACTATATTGTAACACAAAAAATTCCAATACACAACTGTTATATTACTTAGTTGCAAAAATACAACAAACTTTTTTATATCAATAAAACAATACATACCTATATTCGCATTTTTGTAAAATTTTATTTTATATTTTATATAATTTATGCGATAATTATACTAAATCAGAATTAAAAAACCTCGAGTGTGACAAGTGGACTACACAATAGAATCAACCGATGCGACAATCGGATCAAAAATCAAAAACCGCAGAAAATCAATAAGAATGACCCAAAAAGAACTCGCAGAAAAAATCGGCGTCACGTTCCAGCAAATACAAAAATACGAATCTGGACAAAATAGAGTGTCAATCTCAACCCTCCTAAACATATGCAACGCTCTGCAAGTAACCCCGCAGTTTTTCCTGGAAGACTTCACACTACAAGATAGCAGCACCCCAGAATACGAAGAGGAAGAACACAGCTACGAATCAGAGATAATCAAAACCATCAAATCCATAAAAGATCAACAAGTCAAACTAAAAATCTTAAAAGTCGTCAAAGCCCTCCTCGAAATACAACAAAACTAAACAAAACGGCATCGCACAAAGCTTGGGGAGGATTATAATAGACATACATGAAGTACATCAGATATGCACGACGCCGGAAGCTCCTCGGAACTTCATATATGATACTACCACATAATTTGCGCTTATTGCAAGTATTTTTTGGTAAAGCCCTTATATTTTTTTGGATACAAATTATCTTTTATTTTATACTTTTTTTGCGCATATTGTGTCAAAAATATGTAAAAATTATATAAAATACGATGCACTTGACGCATCAATAAATATCGATTACACAACATGACAACCAGGATACACATCCTGATTCAAATGCATAACAGCCCAAACCATCGCATCAACACGATCAGGAGAACCCTTCGAATTCCTTGTAAAACCAAGCATCTGAGACTCAAGAGCATCAAATTTTTTCATATGAAAAATCTTCGATGAGCTATACATCATAGCGACCGGCTCAGCCCGCATCTCCTTCCCGCGAATCGCACGTACAGAAACACACGGGATAAGATTATCCACGCCCCGAATCATCTCCGAGACAAGATCACCACCGTTGTTCACCTCCGCAACAATACAATCTGCATTGTATTTCCTCGAAACATTCACAACCTTCCTTGCCCAATCCCGCGGACTATAATGCCCACTCGCATCCTCCAGAATATATATGTTGTTATCGCTTCCACGACCCGCAACAACAATTCCCGTCTCATCAGAATCGCACCCATTCGTAACCGCCGGATCAACGCCAACAACAATCCTATCCATCTCGCAAACATCGACATTTTTGTACTGTATATCACTCCTCATCCAAATATTGTCACATTCATCCATGACAAGCTCGCCATACAATTCAGACGCTCCCATCTTCGTTCCTTCAAACCGATCCCTCACCATCTCAACGAATTTCACAGGGAGATTCATCTCATTATCAAAAGTCGAGCCACTCGTCAGATGAGTCATCCTATCCTCGGACAATTCCTTCAGAATTTCCAATGGTTTCGGAGTCGTTGAAATAATACACCTCGGATCAGGTCCTATCCTGAGCGTAAACATAATCTGTTCCCACACAGCACCTGGATCTTGGAACTTCGCGAATTCATCAACCCACACAAGATCAAACTGATACCCCCTCATACTCTCATAATTATCGCCCGCAATGAGAGTCGCCTTCGCACCATTACTCCAAACAATCTGCCTCCTAGACGAAAAATATCTAATCCCAGGATCCTTAGAATTTTGCAAAATCCCACTCACACTTTCAACCATCACGTGTCGAGTTTCTGTCAATGTCTTCCCAATAATCGCTACATTTTTATATCTCCCACTTTCAACAAGCTTCAAGACGCTCTCCGCAGCTGTCCTTGTTTTTCCAAATCCACGCCCTGCCATAATCAACCAGACATACCAATCCCCTTCAGGAATCATTTGATTAGGCCTAGCTATATTTTCCCAAATACTACCCTCTTCTTTGATTATATCATAATTTTTTGTATACTTCATTATTTTTCTCCTTATTATTAAAGTTTTTTTTATTATTAACGCAATATTTTTGCGCACATATTAACTTTATAACATAGGTTTTGTCACTTTATGACATTTCGTACACAATTTTTTTTGAAATTTATCGATATTTTTTAAACCATGTGATTTGTCTTTTCGCATAATTACGCGATTTTTGAGTTGCAAGATCGATCATCGCGTCATAGTTGATTTTTCCATCGAGATACATCATAATCTCCCGAACTCCAATCGCTTGAAAAGCAGGATACTCAAGGTCTTTACCCGTTATATTTATCAAATTACGCACTTCATCTATAGCGCCTTTTTCAACCATCACGCGAAATCTCTGATTAATACGCTCATAAAGTTCACTTCTTTCTATATCAATTATATGTGTCTGAAAATCCACATTTTTCAAAAATTTTTCACGCGGTTGATTGAGATAGAAGATTATGGAACGCCCAGTTTGAACGAGTATCTCATATGCACGACTCATTTGTCTATGATTTTCAGGAGCTATAATTTTCAATACATTGGGATCATTTTCATAAACAATTTTACACATTTTTTCATATTCTTCACTCCCCATACGAACGGCTTCGCGACGTATATTATCGTCAATTTTAGGCATTTTCGAAAAACCATAAATCAACGCATTTATATACATCCCACTTCCACCAACAACTATAGGTTGTATTTCTGAATCTAGTGCACGTTGTATTTCAGATGCTGCCCGACTTGCCCAAATGTATGCATTCATTGAATTTCCGTGGGAAACAAAACCATACATCTCGTGAGGAACACCACACATATCATCAACTGTAGGTTGAGCTGTTAAAATTGGAACCTCTTGATAAACTTGCAAGCTATCTGCATTTATAACAACCGCACTCTTGAATTTCAAGGCAATCTCTACTGCAAACTTTGATTTCCCACTCGCGGTCGCCCCTGCAACAACAATGACCTTATTCATGATCTTTGTCAACCACAGCGCGAATCTTGTGAGAATCAAAATTCTCCTCAACGATTTTTTTCAACTTCTCACTAGCGACATGCGTATATATCTGTGTCGTCGATATATCCTTATGTCCGAGCAATTTTTGAATACTCAAAAGATCGGCACCATGATTCAACATATGGGTCGCAAATGCGTGGCGAATAACATGCGGAGAAATTTTTTCGCGCGCAATTCCAACTTCTTCTGCAACTTTTTTCAAAATCTTCGCAAATCCCTGCCTTGTCATATGCCCCTCCTTAGATATACTACTCGAAAACATATATGTATTGCAAGTATTTTTTTTTGTTGACATTGATCGAATACTTTGTTTATACTGAACTATAGATGTGGATGCGTGTTTATGGAGTGGAATTATTCGTTCTTTATTGCCTTTGCCTTTTATTATGATGAAGTGCCTGTCGGACTCTGCATCGTATATTAGAGCATCATTTTTGAGGGAGACGAGCTCTGAGACGCGCAGTCCGCCCGCGTATAGTACGTGTAACATGCATCTCAGACGAATTGATGTTTTTGTTGTTGCATTGTCGAAATATGATAACAGCATTTTCATTTCTTCCTCTGAGATGGTTTTTGGTAATGTTTTGTGTTTTGCTTTCGTTTTGAGGTGAGTCATTGGATTTGAGTGTAGATTTTTTTCATCATAAAGAAACCCAAAAAATTGTCTGAGGGATGATATGTTGCGTTGTATCGTTGAGTTCCTTGAACCATTGTTTCGCAATATTTCAATATAACGTTGAATATCCTCTTGAGAGATTTTTTCCATATCGTCGTATAGATGCATGAATTTCGTGATATCTCTCACATACGATTCAACGCTATTCATCGAGAGATTGCGTTCTGCGACTAACATTTCTTTGAATCTTTCAAGCAGTATTAAATTTTTGTTCATAAGTATTGACGATTCTCAGCTTTTGTTATACAATATAACATATATCGGATGGGTGGTCGAGCGGTTGAAGGCACCGGTCTTGAAAACCGGCAAGGGGGTAACTCCTTCGTGGGTTCGAATCCCACCCCATCCGCCATGTTGTTTTTTAATAAAAAGTGTTGCATTTTTATAATTAATTGCATTTTTTTTCGTTTTGTGTTTTAATCCTCGTAGTATTTCATTGGTATTGTGAGGTATTTTATGCAAATTGAAGCAAAGATTTCATACAAAAATTCAGAACTTAGTCCGATTTTAAGCGAGGAAACGATAGATTTTCATTATGGCAAGCATCATTGTGGGTACGCAAAGACGTTGAATTCATTGATTGTTGGGACTGAATTTGAAAATATGTCTCTCGAGGATATGATTGTTGCATCGCGCGGAAAGGATCAGAAAATTTTCAACAATGCGTCGCAAGTTTTCAACCATGATTTTTATTGGAAATGTTTGAAAAAAGGGCAAAATGCACCGGAAGGCAAGTTGAAATCAATGATTGATCAGCAATTTAATTCATTTGATGCTTTTTTGAAGGACTACATAGATTTTGCATCCACGATGTTTGGGAGTGGATGGAGTTGGCTTGTTGAAAAGGATGGAATTTTATCATTTTTAAACACGCAAAATGCTGAAAATCCAATAGGTTCAGGGTATAAGCCAGTTTGTGTAATCGATCTTTGGGAACACGCGTACTATATAGATTATCGAAACAACAGGGCATCATATATCGAAAATTTGATTAAAAATTGCATAAATTGGCAACAATTGTATTGAAAAATTTAACCGTATTTTAATAAAAAAATACGGTTATTTGATTAAATTTATCAATGTATTGTAGGCAATTTCCAAATCCTGTGGATTTATGCAATATGGTGGGATTATGTAGATTGTTTTTCCGATTGGTCGAATTATCAGGCCATTTTCAAGCATTTTTACACGTATTTGAGATGCTTTTTCCGGATCTTGAACATCAAAGGCAGCGATCGTCCCTTTTTGTCTTTTGTTAAAAACATTACAAATTTTAGGCAAATATGATGCATGTATTGATTCAATTTTCTTAATATTTGATATAGTTTCTATTCTATTCAAAATTTCGAGGGATTTTATCGAGGCTGCACAAGATATCGGATTCGCCGTGTAGGAATGACCGTGGAGGAGCGCTTTTTCCCAAGAATTTGACAAAAAATTGTTATAAATTTTATCATTCGCGATTGTCAAAGCGAGTGGCAAGAATCCGCCTGTAAGCGCCTTTGAGATGCATATAATATCTGGAATGATTTTTGTCTGATTCATCGCAAATATTGTACCAGTACGATAAAAACCCGTCATAACTTCGTCAAAAATCACGGGGATTTCATATTTGCGAATTTCCTCAACAACTTTTTCCAAAAATTCGGGACGATAGACCCTCATTCCCGCAGCACCCTGGACGAGAGGCTCAACTATAAAACCGCAAACATTTTCACCTTTTTTTTCTAAAAATAATTTCAAATTGTATATAGCTTCATCTTCCGTAATCTGATCATCCGGAAAATCGATAGAAAACGTTTCAAAGAAAAAATTTGAGAAAGTTTTATGATAAATAGAAGACTTCCCAGACGCACTCATCGCTCCAAGAGTGTCCCCATGATACGCTCCATTCAAATTTATGAAAATATTACGCGTTTTTATACCAATATTTACGAAAAATTGATATACCATTTTCAAAGCGATTTCAACAGCCGTTGATCCGTCATCTGAGAAGAAATAGTGACATAATTCAGGATGGGTGACTTTTTTGAGGTCCATGACCAATTTTTGCGCTGGATCATGCGAAAAACCGGCAAAAATAACGTGTTCTAGAGTGGTGGATTGCTTAAAAATCGCATCAGCAATCTCACGATTCGCATGCCCATGAATATTAACCCACCAACTCGAAATCAAATCTAAATACTTTTTCCCAGATTTGTCATAGAGATATGCCCCCTCTCCGCGTTGAATTTCAATGGATGGAGGGCAAATTTTTTCCTGAGTGAAAGGACGCCATATCATAATAAAATCTCCCTGATGCGTTGTGGTATATCGATTTTTAATAAATTATCAGATAAATTTGTATCAAAAATATGAGGTATATTTGCTAAAACTTCGATACTCGTGAACTTTTCAATCGTTGCAATTTTATCTGTTTTTCCATTCACAACTATCCCCAATATGTTGATATTCCTCGCTTTGAGGGCTTCAACCGTTAAAAAAATATGGTTCAAAAATCCGAGCCTAGACTTCGCAACAACGAGGGCACACGCATTGAGATCCTTCATTAAATCGGCCATCATAAAATTTTCGCTAATCGGAACGAGGACACCACCCGCCCCCTCGATGATCGTATGATCAGGAATATTTTCGAAAAATACATCGCGATTTATACGCGTATTTTCGATATTTGCAGCATCATACGCGGAAAGTGGAGCTTTCAAATGATAAACTTCATCTAAAATTTTCGACTTTTTCGCGATATTCGCAACAAAATCCCGATCCATCTCCATACCCGTTTGTATTGGTTTCCAATAGGTTGCGCCCGTATGCAGACAAATCCACGCACTCACAAAAGTCTTCCCAACATCCGTATCCGTGCCCGTCACAAAAATATTCATAAAATTATATCTCCAATAAAAATTTTGTATTTTAACTCTATTTTATCTCGATTTTTGCGTAAAATATTTAAATTTTTATAAAAATTGTCAGAATGTATACTCGCACCAATATTCTTGAAATAGCGAGCAGCGTCAATTGCAGAAGATTTTATGATAATTTTTTCTAATTCAAAATATCTCACATTTGCGCTAATTTTTCTACAAATCTCTTGCATTTGATCAGTATTTTTATAAAATTTGTTTGAACTAGAAAATGGTTCAATTTTATCAAATAATTCATAAAATTCACGAAAACTTCCTGACAATAACGTCGAAAAAATGATACGATTTGTATGTTTTTTCAGTTTATCGAGAAAAAATTCAAGATCATCGATCCATTGAAAACACATGTTCGAAATGCATGCATCGAACATCAGCCCTTGAAAATCAAAGCTTTGAGCATCATGATGAATATAAGTCATGCGATTGTCACCAAACTTCCGACGCGCAATATCGAGCATATTCCGCGAAATATCAAGCGCAGTATAATGACAATTTGAATAAAAAACCTTCAAATTCTCAATGTTGAACCCCGTTCCACAACCAATGTCAAGAATTTTTTTAGGTAAATTTTTATTATAATTAACATAAAAATCCACCATTTCCTTCGAAACATCTCGCTGAATATTTGCGTGCATATCGTAAATCCGCGCACTCTCATTGAATTTATTTTGAAAACTCATCAATTATGTCCAAAATTTGAGAAGCCTCGTCATACCCCAAAGAATGCCCCATCTCGCCATCAACCTCATTTATCCACACATTCTCAAGTCCCTCAAAATTGTCATATATCAAACTCATCGGCACAATTTCATCATCACAACTTCCAAGGGCAAGAGTCTTGATTTTATTATGCTCATATCCGCTATATAACAATCGTAGATCATTCAAAAGATCATTTTTATTGATTTTTGTTGCCGATTCATCAAAAACCCCTCTATACCCCGTTTCCGCAATAAATTTTGATAGTGCATCCTTGTGGTCATCCTCAAAATTTTTATACGTTTTATCGAGGTATTTTAAACGAATTTTCCTCAATTTCTCATCATTCCCACAAAAATTTAAAAATCCCTGCAAAGAAATCAAACAATCAAACGGAATATCAGAATTGTTCAATTTCAAATATCCGAGAGAATGACCAACCCCTATATACCTCCTACCCCTTGGAATCTCTATGTTTTCATGATAAAAAACATAATCCTTGGGATCTAAAAAATCGATAAAATTGTCCCAATACCTATCGTCAAATCCAAAACCATGTGCCAAAATATAAAGTTTTTCCATAATTTTATCCTTCTTTCAAAATATCTAAAATTTGTGCTATATTTTCGTCAGTATGCGAAAGATTCAAAGCGATACGAATTCGAGGAGTCTTTGAAGTCGGCCTCCTTATTCCAGAAACTATAATCTTTTTTTCCATAAAACGATTTTTTAAATTCATCATACTTTTTGTATTCTCCATAATAATTGGTATAATATTCGTTTTATTTCCAATAACATTATATCCCATATCTTTTATTTTTCGTCTCAGTATGTCGGATCTCTGCAGAAGATTATCCCTCTCGGATCCCATCCCTCGTATCATCTTCCACGCGCAATACGACGCCCCAACACAAAATGGAGATAAAGACGTTGAATATATAAAACTATTACATTTATTTATAATAAAATTGTATATAAGATTAGACGACGAAACATACGCCCCAAAGCACCCTATCGCCTTGCTGAACGTTCCCATCACGATCGTCCTCCTTGATGATAAATTTTTAAAAGACGTTGAAATTCCGTATCCATACGGCCCATATAACCCCGTTGCATGAGCCTCATCAAGATATAAAATTGTATCGTATTTGTCGGATAAATATGACAATTTTTCAATATCTGCAATATCCCCATCCATCCCAAAAACCGTCTCTGAAACGATTATTTTATTATCATAATCTTTATTCTCTTCTAAAATATTCTCTAATTCGTCGTAATCTATATGATTATATCGAATCAGCCGTGCACCACTCGAAAAAACTCCCCTATATAAACTCGCATGATTCAACTTGTCAAAGAGAACGAGTGTTTTTTTGTCTGCCAAACAATCGATCATCCCGAAATTTGCCTGATACCCCGATCCAAAAATCAAAGTATTCTCCATATTTTTATCACACGATATTAAACGTTCAAATTCATCGTATATATCCTTGTTTCCGGACAATAACCTCGACCCCGTTGATCCTGCACCGTATTTTTTCGATACTAAATATCCAGCATTTATTATATCCTTATTATTTGATAAATTTAAATAATCATTTGACGAAAAATCTATATAACTTGAATCAATTTTATATAATTTTCTAAATTCATCCGTGTCCCTGATCGAATCTAAAAAATCTTCATATTTCTTCAACATTCCCGTATAATACGTCTCAAGAATAATATTAATGTCTGGATTTTAACAAAAACATGATTTCATATCAAGAAGCTGAGAAAATTTTTAACCTTCCATTCTTTGAACTATTATATCAAGCCCATACAATCCATAAAAAATATTCAAAAAATCCCAATGAAATACAATTGAACACACTCCTTAGTATACAAACAGGAGGATGTTCGGAAG
>CAMYPB010000012.1 GCA_947285985.1 uncultured Holosporaceae bacterium | reverse complement strand
AAAACTTGCGTTAAAATTAAATTTTTGCTATATTTCAATTCTGATAGGTATTTTTTAAAATTAACGCATGTTTTGTAATAAAATTTTAAATATCACGCTCGCCTGTTTCATCCTCGTGTTTTCATTTGGAAAAATAAATGCGAGCCATATCATTGTGAGGGATGGAAATAATCAAAATTCCCCTGCAGTTTTTATAAAAAATAATGAAAATGTTTTGGAATTTTGTATATCAGATTCCAGTTATATCGATATAAGTTATAATGATTATAGAAAGCAATATTATGTTTCTAATATTGATAGTATATTCTTGATGAATAATTCAACTATTCAGTATAACTTTGACGATAGGTCTAAATATGAAATTTTCAGAAGAATTCCGATTAGTTTTTCTTTGAAGCTCAGTATTGAACATTATATCAAGCGTAGATTCGGGGAATACATGTATAAATTGAATGCACTCAAAATCCAGGGTCTAGATGATAAAAATAAGGATGATCAAAATTATCTCATCAATTTTTCGACGGCGAGGGATATTATTTCGAAGTATAAGAATAATTATTCCACAATAAATAATTATTTTACAATAGAATACGAAAAACTTCTTCGAGAACTGAATTTAAATCAGCTATATAAAGGGCATACTATATTCTATAAAACGAGTCTATACAGATTTAATGAATCTCTTAAATTTTTGGATATTTTTTTCAATAATCCAAAATGTGAGATGAATTGGGGTCCATTTTCTCAAAGACAATCTTGTTATCTCATTTCATACAATATTTTTTGTCCTTCGAAGGACAACGACGTGACTCGAGATGATGAAAACAATTCAGCCGTGACATTGTGGTGTGCACATGAATATTCATATTGTTTCTGTCGAGTATGTTAAAATCAATACTTGTATACTATCCTTGATTTATTGAGGATAGTATTTTTGTTATATTGATTATATCCTTCGTTCTATCTTCTATACTTCTCCATCTCTTTTGTAATATTATCTTCTGATCGTTCCTAATTTTGAGTATACTGTCATATTTCTTGATAAACTCCAATAATTTATCAGTATTATTAAATTGATTATTGAAGAACGAGAATAAAACCCCGTAAATACCAGTCTCTATTTTTTCTATATTTGCGATTGTGCAGTATAACTTAATTCGAACGACGTTCAAGAGATTCAAAACTTCGTCTGGAATATTTCCAAATCTATCGCACAATTCGAGTTCGATCATTTCAATCTCATGATGATCTTTTATATCTCCAATGCGTCTATATATCGTCATACGAATTTCTGGATCCTCGATATAACTGCATGGAATCAAAACGGGGAGTCCGATATTGATTTGAGGAGAGAATGTTTCGAAATTTTCTATATTTTTATTCGATTTTTGCATAATAATCATTTCTTCGAGCATATTCTGATAGAGTTCAATTCCGACGTCTTTTATGTATCCTGATTGTTCTTCTCCTATAATATTTCCTGATCCCCTCATATCCATGTCATAACTCGAGAGGAGTATACCTGATCCCAATGTATTGAGTTTTTGTATAATTTCTATACGTATTTTCGATTCTTTTGACATAATTTTTTGACGAGGAAGAACGATATATGCGTATGCCTGTATTTTCGAGCGTCCAACACGTCCTCTCAATTGATATATCTGGGAGAGTCCCAAGAGATCGGGTCTATATAATATTATAGTATTCGCATTTGGAATATCTATCCCAGAATCTATTATATTTGTTGATATTAGTATATTCGATTTTTTATAATAAAAATCTTCGATGATATCTTCTATATTCTTCATTTGTCCATGAGCTATTGAAATTTTTGCGTATGGAACTATCTTTAAGATATTATTATATATATCGTTTATATGCTCTATTCTTGGGGATACTATAAAGATTTGTCCTCCTCGTTTAATTTCATTTTCTATTGCATTTTTTATTGTATCATTATTTTCTTCTATAACAAAAGTTTTGACGGGGAGTCTATTGAGAGGGGGACTCGAAATAATACTCAAATCCAAGATTCCAGATGTCGCGAGTTGAAGGGTCCTTGGGATTGGAGTTGCGCTCAATGTCAGGATATGTATATCATTTTTCATATTTTTTATTATTTCTTTCTGCTTGACTCCAAATCTCTGCTCCTCATCAATAATCAATAATCCTAAATTATCGTATTTTATTTTCTTCGCAAATATACTATGAGTCGTTATGAGTATATTTATCTCAGAATTATTGAATTTTGAAATTATTTCATTGACCTCTTTATTTGAGATGTGTCTCGTCAATTTTCGTATTGTGATATTTGGAAAATCTTCAAATCTCTTGATAAAATTGTTGTAGTGTTGATCGACGAGGATTGTCGTTGGGGACAATAATATAACCTGTTTATAAGAGCTTGCGATTATGAAGGCCGTGCGGAGGGCTATTTCCGTTTTTCCAAATCCCACATCCCCACAGATGAGTCTATCCATCGGTATACCAGATTTCAGATCGTTTATAACATCGTCTATCGCGTTTATTTGATCCTCAGTTTCGATATACGGAAATTTTCGACAGAATTTGTCATATTCTTCACTATCGTATGAAATGGCCTCCAAATGTCTCGTCCTTCGAATTGCCGCGACTTTTATGAGTTCATTCGTTATTGTGAGGAGTTTCTTTCGAATATTCTCCTTTTTATTGCTCCACGTCTTCGAACCCAATTTATCGAGTTCAACATTTTTTAAGGGATCATCATTATTCCCATAGAGGGATACTAAATCAATGTTTTCAACGGGTATAAAAAGTTTATCATTATCCCTATATTCAAGGCACAAGAAATCATGATGTATACCATCAATATTCATCATCTCAATACCCCTGAATATTGCTTTTCCGTGATTTTTATGGATAACAATATCCCCGACCTTCAATTTTGAATAATCTTTAAACGCATTCCTTGGATTTTTATTGTGAGAGGATGATCTCAAAATAAAACCAAATAATTCATTCTCAGTGTATATCTCATATTTATTGTCGTATAAACAACCCTTCAATAAATTCGATTGCGTGATACTTATATAATTCCTCGCATCCTCTATACGATTATGATCGAGCATCTCAATATCATAGATTTTTTGATCCTTCAAAAGATTCGATATAATATATGTTGCACCAGGGGATTGTGTTGAAATTATTATTTTTTTGTCATTTTTTTTAGCATTCTCTATGCGATCCAAAAAAAATTTCATCCCTTCTTTCGTACGTATATTCTCATTGAAACTTATATCTTTGATTATGTTGTTCTCATTGAAGGGAGATATCCTTTGAACATCAAATTTATCATCATAAGCAAAATCATGGATGATATTTTCGAATAATAAATTGTGATCCATACACTTTGATTTGAATTTTTCATATTTTTGATGTGTATTTTCATGAAATTTTGCATTCAATTTCTCTATTTCAAAATCAAAGATGATCAAGATATTGTCTTTTATATAATCCCTGATATCATGGGGATTGTCGTTGAATATTGGGAGATACCATTGTATACCCGCGAAAATGCAATTATTTTCTATGGAATCCTTGATGGATGAGTCGATAATATCCTGGTATCTCTCGTCATTTAAGATCTTATTTTTATCGGCGTTTAGGGGAATGATTTCGAGGGCCCTCGTTATTTTGATATTTTCAACGTTTTCAATTGATTTTTGAGAATTTTTATCGAAACTTTTTATCGATTCTATCTCATCACCAAAAAAATCGAGACGAAAGGGAGTATCATATAGAACGGGGAATATATCGATAATCCCCCCACGTATTGAATAATCCCCCTTGCGAGTCGTGAGATTACTCCTCGTATATCCGAGATATTGTAGTTTATTTTCGATATCGTTTATCGAGAGATCATCATTTTTTTTAATATCCAAAAAATTATCGATAAAATAACTCGGATCCGGAATCCGAAATGATATCGATTTAAATGTTGAGAGTATTATATATTTTTCCCTGCATTCCAGTATCCTATATAAAAATTCAGCTCGAGAATTGAATATCTCCTGCTCATACAATGTTTCCTCGTATACCTCAGATTCAAATTCTAGTATCTTGAATATATTGATATCTTTATAATGCGTTTTTATAAAATTATAAATATATTCAACATTTTTATTGGATTCACTCACAAAGAGTATGGACCTATCAGAACTATTGAATTTATACACTAAAAAAAGGGGAGTCCATTCAAAAAGGACTCCATCCAATATTGTCTCATTATTTTGTATCATATTTTATTTTTTCGTTTTTTCGTCTGCTTTGTCTTGGAAATCTATATTCGTTGCAATTATGCGAAGGGATCCCTCTCGCGATATGAAAAATGATATCGGCCTATTTTTATTATCAGATTTCTTTAGATTATCGATAATATTCTTCAATATCTCAGGAGATGTTATTTTTATACCATCCGCCTTTATGATTATGTCTCCTGGAAGGAACATACTCTCCATAAAAGTCGTCGATATACTGTCATTGACCTTCGTTATGACAACATAATCCCGGAGTTCTTCAGGAACGGATTTATACATATCAGGTGTAATTTTTGAGATGGATATCCCAAGATCATCGATCGATAACTCAGATTTATTGTTGCTATTGTTCTTATCGGAAGACGACGAATTTTCATCGATTGATCCAGAATCCAAAGCCTTCTCGAAATCCCCAACCTTAACATCAATCCCAACCCTATGCCATTTTCCATCGTCTTTCTGACGCCACACAACAGCCTTTTGAATAGAATCTATCTTAGAATTCCCAACGATCTTTGGAAGACTATTCTTCTCAGATATATTCTCTCCAGCAAATGAAAGGATGATGTCCCCACTTTTTATACCAGCTTTATCCGCAGGTCCATTTGGAACGACTTTTGAAACAAATGCACCGAAAACTTTAGATGTATCCAATGTATTGTTCGTTGGGATCCCAACGCTCTCCGCTTGTTTTGCGTCGACAATTTGGATTTCCGCACCAAACCATCCCCTAAACGTACGTTTATGTTCTATGAGCTGATTGACGGTCAATTCCGCGATACTCGATGGAATTGCGAATCCTATCCCTATATTTCCGCCACTCGTCGAAAATATCGCGTTGTTTATTCCAATGACTTCCCCTTTGATATTCAAGAGGCATCCCCCAGAATTTCCCATATTTATAGGAGCGCTATGTTGTATAAAATTGTCGACGAATGATAATGATGATTTTCCCCCAGGCATTCCAATACTCCGTCCCTTTCCAGACACGATTCCTTGAGTTACAGTACTTCCAAGACCAAAAGGATTTCCTATCGCTATAACCCAGTTTCCTTCTTCCAAGAGTTCAGAATTTCCCCATTTGATAGCCGTGAGTTTTGATATATCTTTTCCGAGTATCTTCGTGTCGACCGATAAAACGGCTATATCCGTCCTCGAGTCATACGCGTGAAGTTCGGCCTGCAATTCAGTTTTATCTGATAAAAAAACAACAATTTTTTTGGCTTTCTCAACGACGTGATTGTTCGTTACGATATATGCCCTATTATTTTTATGATCTATCTTGACGATGAATCCAGATCCCAAAGCATGAACTTTCTTCGGCTTTTGATCACCATTTCCAAAGGCTCCCCCAAAAAATTCCTTAAACATATCTTCGAAGGGAGATCCTTTAAACATATCTCCCATCTCAATTCCTTGAGATTCTTGGACAAGTTGAACGGTTGCAACGTTCACAACAGAATGCATCGCTCCCTTCACGATATTCGCGAATCCATCCTCAAAATTTAAGGAAGAACTCTCCTTCTTATTATTGTCATTGTTTTTCGCAACATCCTCAATAACAACACTTTTTTGAGGATTATTTTCTTGAGTTTTATTGTCCGGAATATCAGAGGAGGATATCTCTATAGACGACGACGATTCCGTCTTGTCTTTCTTCGCATTCACAATGGGAAGAGCATTGTCACGAATCATCTCCCATCCCGCGATTATCCCAAATATAAATCCACCATAAAGCAAAGTCTTAAAAAAACGCATAATTCCTTATATTCTCCAAAATGATAGCTGATTTCATAATTCTTCATTATATTCTGATATGTAGTCTAGCATATAGATCCTTGATATACAAATATGTATTATGCCCATAAAATTTTAAACAAATTTTTTTATACCATATCAAAAAATATCTCATAAAAAACATGGGCAAAAAAATAATTTGCAGTATTTCATACAATAATATTATCCTTAAATACATGAATAGCACGAAATTTTGAAATCGTGTTATCCCGCACAGAAATTATTAATAAATCGAAATCAAAAACAATAATTTTAATAAAAGGAGAAGGATAATGATTAGTTCATTTTTCAAGAATAAATTTTTAGCATCTAAAAATAATAACAATATATCATCGATTATTTCATATTCGAACAATATGTTTAACAATTCATATGGTGATTATTTAGAGTCTTCAGAAGAAGGGTATAAAAAGAATGTCATCGTTTATAGGTGTATACATATACTGTCACGTGCCATATCGTCTGTTGATTGGTTTATCAAGGGGATCAACCATGAAAATGGAGAATACTATCGTATTCTTGATTCAAAATTTCTAAATCTCTTGAAAAATCCAAATCCAAGACAGTCTTATGAGTCATTTATAGAGATGTGCGCATCATATCTTCTTCTCAATGGAAACTGTTATGTTTCTGCGATAAGAGATAGTCTCGGGAATATCAAGGAAATACACGCACTTCGTCCCGATAGAATACGCGTTATTCCGGGGGAACGTTCCATTCCAAAGGGATATGAATATATCGTCGGTTCACATAAGGAATTCTTCAAGATAGACGAGAATACGGGAAGTTCCGATATCCTCCATATAAAATTGTTTAATCCAACAGACGATTGGTATGGACTGAGTCCTATAAAAGTTGCGATAAAATCAATACGTCAACATAACGCGATAACAGAACAGAATATATCATTCCTGAGGAATGGGGGACGTCCATCAGGAGCTCTCATCTATAAGTCTAACCTCGACTCAATTCGACGAGAATCACTCAGAAATGATTTGAAAAGGGCGTATGAAGGGGGGAAAAATGCGGGTAAAATACTCCTCCTTGAAGGAGATTTCGAATGGAAAGAAATGGGACTCTCTCCAAAGGACCTCGATTTCACATCCGGAAAATCATTGTCATCGAAGGAGATAGCCCTCGCATTCGGTATACCCCCAATATTGATCGGAGAAATGTCGAGCGCAACATTCTCAAACTATAAGGAAGCACGATATAACTTCTGGGAGGAAACAGTTATCCCCCTCCTCAATATGTTCGTTGGAGAATTTTCAAGATGGTTTAGCTATCTGTTTGATGAAAATATATCATTCGAATACGACAGAGAATCAATATCAGTCTTTCAAAATTTTAAACGTTCATCTATAAATAAACAAATTAATTAAAATTATTTGTATATAAAATTCAATAATTTAGAAATATTGTTGCAACAATATCTCGAATTGTGGTATTGTATTTTTGTTGTCAATAATTTAACTACTTATTTATGAGGAGAATTTTTATGAAAATTTTATCGTGCTTAATAATGTCAACATGTTTGATCGGAAATATTTATGCAGCAGAACAGAATCCTGTGCAACAGGTTGTATCTAACATTCAAAGCAATGATGTTGTTTATAGTGATGCAGAAATACAGGCTCTCAATTTGAGATTGAGTCAAGACATTAGGTCAGAGAATTTTAGGGATATGTTTGTTGTGATGAACACTGTTCCTCATAAATATTGGGATGATAGATTGCTTCGATATTTTTACTGTTTAATAGAGTCATGTAAAATTACGTTCTCTTCTATTAAATTCAATCGTTATAGCTACGAGAAAGAGGATTATAAGGCGGTTCACAACGATGGTGCACTTGATAATGCATACCGGCGAACTGTGAGGATGATGAGTGGTAAGTTAGATAGGCTACTCCAGTCTGCTGTTGATGAGATTGCAGGTTATGATAAAATGGAACATTTGCTTCATGATTATTGTGAATTTTATAAAGATAAGAGGCAACGTTCGCCGTATGGCGGTTTTTTCCTTCGTCGAATTATCAATTTATTCGATTACATGGACGATTCAGATCAGATGATTCGTAGTTTAAGATATTATCCTATCAATATTTTTAGTGATCCTGCTTTGAAGGATATATATAAAAATATAGCAACGAATCTTTCAAATTTGGTTGTAAAATTTTACATGGTGAAAGAAATAGGCAAAGATACTGAATTCTCTCGGAAGGGACTGGATGCTATTGATTATGTTATAGAGTTCTATGATTCACACCCTGATAAAGTTGATGCGTCGCGATCTCTCCGAAGAATTCGAGAATTCTTTGCAAGGGTTATTTCGTAGGTGTGTTAATCCATTTTAAAAATCAAAAATAATAATTTATTTTATTTTTGATGTTGTGTAATATGTAAAATAATGTTATACTATAATTGTAATAGCGTTTTGGGAAGGAGTTTTTAATGCAAATGCGGCATTGATCAATGGTAGGAATATTGCGGATGTCATCTCATTTATTGATGGAATGCAGTATGGTCGTCAAGGTGAGATAAAGGATTTCTTTGGTTTTTTCATGGCTCAAATTGATCAAATTCGAAAAAGCGGAGGTAATCCTGAGATGCTTTCTAAGCTTCTGCAAGATCAGAGGAGGTATATAAGTGAGATTGGGACAATATTATATGGGATGTTGGACGCTGCTTTGAATAATGATAATGTTGATGATGACACTAAGGCTAGGGTGATATCATTTGTTATTTCTCAAATGGGTAACATGACAGATATGATAGATGTTCAGTGTGCTGATATGAGAGCACTTGGAGGAGTCGAAATTGATGTTTTTGCGTTTAATTCCATGTTGATGGTGTGCCAAGCTCTCAAATTGTTGGGGAGTGATAGTTCGATCGACGGTTTGTTGGATGGGATTTCCAGAGAGATATTAAATGATTATAAATCTGAGATGAAATATTTGAATTATAATATAAGTAAGATTATGGTGTGGTTATCACCGGGACAGAAATTGTCTTTGTATGGTGGAAATGACAGCGAAACTTTCAATTTATATAACAGTGCGTTTGGTAAATTTTTGAAGCATTGATAATCATTTTATTCATTTGTAAACGAAAAATTAATTTTTTTCATTTAATATGAATGATAAGGGAAATTTGAGATAGGCATAAATTTGAATGGTATCTAAAGTTAAGACGGTCGCGTTTAGCGGTATGAAGCCAATAGAAATCGTTGTTGAGGCTCAAATTTCCCCCGGAATATCGTCGTTCAATATTGTCGGACTTCCGGATAAATCCGTTGCTGAAGCCAAGGAGAGGGTGAGATCATCATTCTTTAATATAGGTCTGGGTTTTCCATCGAAGAGAGTCACGATCAATATGGCTCCCGCTGATATTCCAAAGGGAGGATCTCACTATGATCTTCCTATCGCCCTCGCGATTTTGGGCGCTATGGAAATAATCGATACGTTATCTATTGAGAGGTATATCGTCATAGGGGAGCTCGGACTTGATGGGAGCTTGGCGTATGTTTCTGGATCTCTTTGTGCATCTATGATGGCAAATGAGAAGGATATGTCAATAATTTGTCCGAAGGTCTGCGAGAAGGAGGTCATATTAAGTGGGAATGATTCGATTGTTGCAGCTCCAAGTTTGAGCAGTGTGGTCAACCATATTTTGGGCAGATCTCAGATAACAACGAATGTTGATATTCGTGATCTGAAGAAAGAGCGTAAGTTCGATATTGATATGTCTGATATTTATGGGCAGGATCTCGCGAAGAGGGCACTCGAAATTTCTGCGAGTGGAGGGCATAATATTTTGATGATAGGGCCCCCAGGATCCGGGAAGTCGATGTTATCTGAGAGGATCCAGACGATACTCCCTGATTTAACTCCAAAGGAAGCTTTAGAAACGACTTGCATATACAGTATATCGGGGATCGGGCCATCTGATGGTCTCATAAATATTCCTCCTTATAGATCCCCCCATCATTCTGCATCCCTCGTTTCGATGGTTGGAGGAGGGATGGATGCGAAACCCGGAGAGATATCATTATCTCACAATGGAGTTTTGTTTTTAGATGAACTTCCAGAATTTCAGAAGTCTGTTATAGAATCCTTAAGGCAACCCTTAGAAACCCATAATATAACGATTTCAAGGGCGAAGGAACATATAACATACCCCGCGAATATACAGTTGATTGCCGCGATGAATCCGTGTAGATGTGGATTTTTTGGAGTATACGATAAAGAATGTCCAAAGGCTCCAAAATGTGCGATTGAATATAGGAACAAAATATCAGGTCCGATTCTCGATAGGTTTGATATGGTTGTTTATGTCAATAATATTGATATATCCGACATGTTTCAAAAATCGAAAGGAGAGAGATCTGATGTTATAAGAGGGAGGGTTGTTTCTGCAAGGAATATTCAAATGGAGAGGAATCAAAAATTTGATGATTCTCTATATTTAAATTCGAAGATAAGGAGTGGTACACTTGAGAGGATATTGAACCTCGATTCAAAAACTCGTGAATTTTTTCTAAATGCTGTTGAGAAGATGAAAATATCAGCGAGGGGATTTCATAAGATACTCCGCGTTTCGAGGACGATTGCAGACCTCGAGATGAGTCAGAACGTTCGGATCAATCATGTTGCGGAGGCCATGCAGTATAGACTTTTGGATATATAATATTGAAAGAGACCCATGATTAATATGGGTCTTTGATATTTATATTTTGTTTTATGAAGGAGACGAGATTTTCATTATCGACGATGCATGATTTATAATGTTCTTCCGTTTTATTCATGAATTTTATTGTGGAGATTTTATTGTTCTTCTCATTTTCTCCAATAATAATCGCGATCTCACAATTTAATCTATCTGCGATCTTCATTTTTTTTGTCGTACTTCCAGATGATAGGAATTCGACGGGTATATTGTGAGACAATAGATTTTTCATTATTTGGAATGCGAAATCCGATTCATTTTCAGAGATTGGAACGATTGCGACTTTTTGAATATTATTTTGGAATTTATCATTGTTTAGGATGAGCATGAGTCTTTCTATTCCAAACGCGAATCCCATACCTGAAATATCAGGGCCTCCAAGTTCTTGGACGAGATTGTCATATCGTCCTCCTCCACAAATCGCATCTTTAAATCCAAGATTTTTAGGTTTGATTTCGAAGGTTGTGTGACTATAATAGTCGAGTCCACGAACGAGGAAAGGATCAAGCTCAAATTTTATACCAAAATCCGATAAAAGTTTACATATCTTATTGAAAAATTGTCCGGATTCTTTTGAGAGATAGTCACTCATGATTGGAGCCATCGAACATATTTCTCGATCTTTTTGATCTTTCGAATCGAGGATACGCAAAGGATTTGTTTTGAGTCTACGTTTTGAATCATCTGAGAGATTTTCTTCATATCGGGAGAGATATTTGACGATAGCCTTCGTGTAATTTATTTTTGTCTCCTGATCTCCGAGTGTATTGATGTGCAGTGTGAAATCGAAAATACCAATAGAATGCAATATATCTCGTGCCATGGAAATTATGAGGGCGTCGATATAAGGAGTTTTATTTTCGATATGCTCGAATCCAAGTTGATGAAATTGACGGAATCGACCTTTTTGAGGTCTGTCATACCGAAACATAGGACCATAATACATTAGTTTAACGGGGAGATGTTGAGTCATATTTTCGAGGACGACAGATCGAATAACTCCTGCTGTTCCTTCAGGACGGAGAGTCAATGAATCACCCCCCCTATCCTGAAAGGTATACATCTCCTTGGAAACAACATCCGTCTCATTTCCAATCGATCTTTCGAAAACGTTCGTATGCTCGAGGATAGGAGTCTCTATATTGTTGTAACCGTATGTTTTTGCAATTTTTTTCGCCTGACTTATAATATAGTCGTATTTTTCGAGGTCTATACCATAAAGGTCCTTCATCCCTCGTACTGTCTTGTATTCCATAAAATTTTTTTCATATATATATGATTTTATTATAATCCATGCTATCTGAGTTTTTATGTGTTTTCAAGATGAAATTTTATTATAACATGATAGGTATATATTTTTAGTATACATATTGTATATAGATAATCATAATTTTATATAAATATTATAACGTTATTTTTCTATTTGTGTTGTATGCTAAGAACATGTTAAAATCTCAGACGTTGTCTATCGAATGTCAATATTTTTTATGATGGGAGAGTCTTTTATGTTTAAATATTGTCTTTTATGTTTATGTGTGATGTCAGGAATCAATGTTTCGTTTTCAATGCCATCAAATAATTTTCCAACAGCAAACAATTTGATAAAAAAGTATGAAAAATTTATCGATAATATAATAGATGTTTTATCTGAAGATGAGGATACTATGTTTATCGAAGAGAATATGAAGGATATCGATGATGTTCGTTTGAAGATATCGAATATGAAGATGATCCTCTCAAAGATAGAGATAGAATCCTCAAAGAATAACAATGATGATATAATAAAGGAATTGGTCGATAGATTTAATATTGAAAAAAAAGATGTTGAAAGGAGATTACAAAATATAAAATTGCATGCTAAAATGAAGAGGGAAGTTCAGGATTATAATATTTTAAATAAAAATTGTCGTAGGTCTGATATTGTCCATCAAAATTGTCCAAAAAAAATTGTTCGAAAGAAGAGGAAGAATGATGATAGATTGCAGGATGAATACGACGATATTCGTATACAGGAGGATATCGATCAAAACCATAGTATAGAAAGGAAAGGTTATGTTGTGGGGTATGTCGATAGATAAAATTTGTTGTAAAAAAGGTTAAAAATTATGATAACAATGATAACAGAAATATTTTATTTTATTTTAATTTTTGCACTCGTTGGATGTGCGGCTTATTTTTCTGCGTGTGAAACTGCGATAACATCCTTTTCGAAACCCAAGATGTATAGACTTGCGAAGGATGGAGACAAACGTGCGAAGATTATTTGTGAACTTCAACATGACATAGGATTGGTTTTGAGCGCGATTTTAACGTGTAATACTATGATAAATTCTTTCTCCGTTTCTTTTGCAACAGCAATTTGTATAAAATTGTTTGGAGAATCTGCGATCGTATACTGTTCCATGATTATGAGTATATTTGTCGTCTTATTCGCAGAAGTTCTTCCAAAGATGTTCACAATTGAAAATCCTGAGAGTATCCTTCTTCCTTCCGCTCGATTTTTGAAGTTTATATTCATCGCACTTCGTCCTTTAAACAATATTATAGGACTCATCGCAAAGTGGGTTTTATCGATATTTAAGGGTACTTCTATAAAACAGGATGATTATGCCTCATCCCTTGAAGAATTGAGGGGTGCTATAGACCTTCACAAATGGAAGGATGATGGAGTTGCCCAAGAAAAAGCTATGTTGAAAAGTATACTAGATCTCGGATCCGTTCAGATTAGTAAGATCATGGTACACAGGAAAAATGTGACGATGTTATGTATAGATGATGATGTTAGTTTTATTATTGATCAAATAATGTTGTGTCCGTTCACTCGTATACCTCTTTGGAGTCAGAATCGTGATAATATCGTGGGTGTCCTCCATGTTAAAGACTTGCTCAAGGCCATAAAACAGAATGGGGGTTTTGAAGGACTCGATATTTTGTCGGTCGCAATAAAACCTTGGTTTATCCCTGAAAATACAGATCTTTTGACTCAACTTCAAGAATTTAAAAGAAGACGAGAACATTTCGCACTCGTTGTTGATGAGTATGGATGTTTTATGGGGGTCGCAACACTTGAAGATATTCTCGAGGAAATCGTTGGAGAAATATCAGATGAACACGATGTTGCGTCGACAAGTGGTATACGAAAACAGGATGATGGATCGTATATTGTTGATGGGTCGATAAGTGTTCGTGATGTCAATCGAGAACTTGGAACGTCATTTTCGAGTGAGATAGCCGCGACAATGGCTGGAATTGTCATAAATTCTATAGGAATTATTCCAGAAGTTGGCCAAATTTTTGTCTTGTATGGATATAAATTTGAAGTTTTAAAAAGACAGAGAAATCAAGTTACACTTCTTCGTATTATGAAGAATCAAAATGATGATGAAGAGGAGGGAGATAATGAAGATGAAGATCGAGAGTAAGACAGTTTTAACATCCAATATTTTTCATAATCCAAACCAGATTATTATTTTTCTTCATGGATACGGATCGAAGGGGGATGATTTTTCTGATATCGTCATAAACAATATGCTCGACAAATTTAATGATACTGTCTTCTTGTTTCCAGACGCTCCATACGATTGTGAAGCAGGATTCAATGGAAAACAATGGTTTAGTTTGCATGATCTCTCATATGAGGGGATTCGAAGGGGAATAGAATCCTCAAACATTCTTTTGGCGGAATATATAAAAAATATCTCAAATAAATATAAAGTTAATCTAAATGACATAAGTCTTGTTGGATTTTCCCAAGGAACTATTATGTCGTATGAAATGATATATCATCTTCCTCTAAAGAAAATCATTGCTATATCAGGGTTATTTGTAGCCATAAAAAATATGGATATAAAATCAAAGAACGATGATTTAGAAGTCTTGATAATCCATGGGGATAACGATAATGTCGTCCCTTATAATAATGTTAGATTATCTTCGGAAAGTCTCAATATATTGGGGATAAAACACGATATTTTCACATGTCATGGACTGGGTCACAATATTTCACAAGAAGGGATAAAACAGATAATAGATTTTATTAATAATTGAAACAAAATTTAAGAAAAAGCCCCAGATTGGGGCTTTAATTTTATAGATGTTTTCCGAAGACCAATGAAAATTTATGGGATGAGATTTTAAGTTTGTGTTTCATATTTTCGCGTCCCATATGCATTGGATAGTATGCGAACTCTGGATATTTCAAACTCATTCTAAATCCGAGTTGTAGGGAGTATCTGATATCGACGAAGATATTTTTATCGAACAAAACTCTCATTCCGAATCCTGGTTCGAAATTTAATAAAAATTTATTTTTATTTTTTCTAGAGAGTGCTTTTTCATTGTTTCCATCATTTAGCCATGGTCTTTCTCCCACACTCTCTCCAACGAGATTCATTCCTCCATCTTCATGATGAGGATAATTTATTCTTATACCTGAGAAAACATTTTTTTCTCCAGCTGAATTTTCTTCAATAATTGCGTTTGGAGATATTCTTGGGAGTTCTCTTTCATTTTTAAATTCTGTTGATGATCCGTCTCTTAATTGTTTTGAATATTTATGGACGTATGTTTTTCCGTCTAATCCTTCCATATATCCGTGAACAATTCCAACAGGGACTAGGTTATTATATTGAGATAATATACTAGTATTTGGAATAAATGTCGCCTTATAATTATTCATTGTTATTCCGCACGAGACATACAGTAAAATATTATCACTTTGTAACAATCCGAGAACTGGAGTTATAGAGAATGAAAATTTCTTCTTTAATGTCAAAGAATATGGGGACTGCATAGTTTTCAATGTTTTTGGAGTAGCTCCTGTCATTCGTCCCAACCCAGAGTTTTTCACAGGACATATTTTCCCACTTTCTTTGTCATAGACAGGTCCTAAATCGTTTTTATTACGAGGATTATATAGATGTTCATTTTTATCGACATAATTAATTGTTCCAGCCGCAAAATTTGTCTTAGGTTGTTTTTCATTTCCAAATTGAACAGGTCTCACTTTTGAATTATCCAAACAAAATGCAAATTCAATAGATGAATATATGTTTGTGGGTAATTCGTATCCAAGAGAAATCTTTAATCCAGAGGATGGTTTCGAAGACCTTATATTTGTATTAAGATTTGAAAGAGTATTATTTTTCGAAAATTTATCGCTATCACCATCTAGATATCGCTCACTCAATAAATACGTAAACATCCCCTTAAAATCATTATTTTTTTGGATTTTCACTTCTGCATTAAATGCATATTCCAAGATATCTCCAAGAAGTTGGGGGAATGTAAGTTGTGGCCCATTGTTATCTGCTCCTTGATAAGATGTGAGTATCAAATTTCTCCATTGTAAATTTTTGATATCATTTAGGCCGTCGTTTTGATAATATACGGTACCTTGCTCATCCGTCTCACCAAAATAAAAACGGTTTTGATCATTATTAATATTATCAGCATATGAAGGAATATTATCGTTATCTACTTGTAATCTCACATTTGTTCCTTTAAATGATTTTGTTATGTAATTTGGATTATTATCCTCATTTATTCCTTCAAGTGCAAATCCACGGATAAATTTACTATTTATAAATGTGTCCCTAAATAATACTCCAAGTCGTTTTTTTATCGCTTCTTTATTGTTATTGATTGTCCCAGCTGGTAACGAATTGCCATTTTGATCAAAATATAACTCTCGTATTCTCTCATCATCTTTAGGGTCAGGGATAGTTTTGAATTTTATTGCACCTGTTTTATTATACATGATTTCCCCATTTTCGTCAGTTTCTGGGATCTGCAACGATGATTGAACTCCCGCGAGATAATCGACTTTTTGTTCATTCCACGTATATTGTCGTTCGTTTGTCGAGATTTTGTCGGACGCTGTTGAGTGACCATATTCAAATCCCACTCCAAAATACATATTTTTCATAATATTCGATATAAAATTATGAGATTTTGTCTTAGAACGTCTCGCCTCGATTTCTCGAGCTTTTTGGAGGATTTTGTCTTCCATAGCCCTGTTGTTTTCTTCTGATGATTTGTTATCGATTGTGTCTGAAACTATCTTTCCATTGGAATACACAGAAGCAGAAAAAATCAGACATCCTGACAAAGTTAGAATTATATTTTTTATTCTCATTTTATTGCCTTATAAAATTATCCCTATATAATTTCTGGATAGCACAGGAAATCTGAAAATTAAATAA
>CAMYPB010000011.1 GCA_947285985.1 uncultured Holosporaceae bacterium | reverse complement strand
TTCCAAACGTCTTATACCACCTGGATATGATTTCTTTTTTGTCATGTGTTTTTTTTATATCGTATTTCATGAGAGATGATTATAAGACATGCAAGAGGAAAAGTAAACTTGATGCTTAACATAAATGAAAAAATGTTGAGTGGATATCATAAAATGCAAAGTATTTTTCTCTTCGTCGATGATCTATACGATGAATTGATCTTTGATCTATCGAAATGTTTTAATAAAAATTCTGCATATATAAAAAATATACATAATGATGACAATTTGATACATAGAGCATATGAGATTCTTCGTGGATATTGTCATGATATTTTTATTCCTGATGTGAGGATAAAAAAAAATATACCAATAGGTGGGGGACTTGCAGGAGGATCAACGGATGCGTCGTGTTTTATAAATTTTGTTTTAGATTTTAATAAAATAAGCATCAAAGAAAAAATGGATTTTATGAAATACTGTGAGGTTTTGGGTTCTGATATTCCTGTTTGTTTATATCATTATATACATGGCGACAAATTATTATTACTGGAGGGTATTGGGAAGAGTCATGAGATTCGTTGTATATCGTCTAGTGATGATATTGACGGACTTAAAATAATAATTGTGAATGACAATGATTTTTTATCGACGAGGGATGTTTTCTTGAATTTCAAAGAAAAATTTGACGATAAAATAATATTTAGTGATAATATTAGTTTAGAATTTTTAAAGAATTCCAGGAATATACTTGAGAGATCAGCATTGAAATTGTGTCGTAATATAAAGAATATTTTAGAAGACTTAAAAATGACGAATCCTATATTTTATCGTATGTCTGGATCTGGATCGTCTTGTTTTGGAGTATACGATAGGGATGTTGATATTGATGATATTTCGAGATTATTGAAAAAGAAGTATGCTTTTGTGACAACATCTACTATAAAACTTGATAAATGTGTTTGAATTTTTTGTATTTTTTTTGAAAAATTTTATAGTTATTAATCATTCTTTAACTAAATCACGATATACTGATCTTAATTGGGGAGATATTTTTAGAGTATAGAATATGAAGAATAAGTGTATGGAAGTTTATGTATACGGGGAAAGACTTTATAGATTGTTTCTCGATATAATAAAACTCGAATTAGATTCCATGGGGGTAACTGATATAAATTCTATTCAGGCCCTGACCCTCATGAATATAGGGGATAGTATTGTGACGGTTGGAGAATTGAGATCGAAGGGATATTATTCTGGATCGAATGCGTCATATAATATCAAGAAGATGGTTAGCAATGGGTATATCCTTCAAAATCAAGCGGAATACGATAAACGTGCGTCGTGTCTTCAACTTTCCAAGAAAGGGATAGATTTATGTCGTTCTTTGGAGGAAGGTCTCAAGAAGTATTCCACGGGATTTTCGAAGAAGTTTAATGATGAAGAGAGTCTAGATCGTGGAATCGAGATGATCAAAAAGATGGAAGGTGCTTGGAGAGAGCTCGTTTCAAATAGTATATAAAATTTTATTCATACGACACACATATTTTTGAAGGTTTGTGTGTCGTTGTGTTTTTTATTATAGAAATTTCGTATAAATTTTGATTAAATACCATATAGGTATAAAATTTATGTGATCAATTTATTATGAATGTAATTTTTTCTGAGTCGGTCAATTCTGGGGCAGCCGATATTTTTGTTATAGTTTCTCATAGTCTTGGTTTGGATTTTATTGAAAAAAAAATAAAATCTTGTATTGCGTCGACTATTCCTGATGGAATTTTAGAAGATTGTCGCGAATTGAAATATCGAGATATTCGCATTTTTGATCTTGTTGTCGATGGGAAATTGAGGACGTTCATTGTTGCGTCTGCTGGGGATAAAGATAAAATAACGCGATCTGGTATGGAAAAATTGGGAGGGTATATATACAATGCGATCCTTTCTAAAAAATCTATATCTGATGCGTACGTCGTTTTATTTAATAATACAGAGACGTATTTTGAATTGTCTGCAAGTTATATCGCATCTGGAATATATTTGAAATCTTGGGTATTTGATAAGTATAAGTCCAAAAAAAATCCAATCAAAATAAAGACTATAGAGTGTAGTACTGTTTATATCGATAATAATACTCATATGTTTGATGTATTGAAGAGTATAGACGAAGGAGTATTTCTAACGAGAAATCTCGTGACGGAACCTTCAAATATTATGACAACTGATCAAATGTTGTTGGAATCTCAAGAATTGAAGAAATATGGGGTTAAGGTTAGTTTTCTTGATGAACAAGATATGGAAAAACTTGGAATGAATGCACTCCTTGGAGTTGGAAAGGGGAGTGAGATGCCAAGTTATACAATAATCCTTGAGTATAGACCAAATAAAAATAAGGATTTAATTTCACTTGTTGGAAAAGGATTGACGTTTGATTCGGGAGGTATTTGTTTAAAACCTTCGAATAATATGGGAGAGATGAAGGGAGATATGACGGGAGCTGCCGTTGTTTTGGGGACTATCAAATCTCTCGCGCTTAGGAATGCGGATGTCAATATTGTCGGGATCATAGGAGTCACAGAAAATATGATTTCAGGACGTGCTCAAAGACCTGGGGATGTTGTTGTTTCTATGTCTCAAAAGACTATAGAAATTGATAATACGGATGCAGAAGGAAGATTAGTTTTGGCTGATGTTTTGTGGTATGTCCAAGAGAAATATAGTCCAAAAATCATAGTTGATCTCGCAACTTTAACGGGAGCTATAAAAATTGCGTTGGGTCATGAGTACGCGGGATTGTTCTCAAATTCTGATGATTTGTCTAAAAATTTATCGGATGCTGGAAATTTCGTTGGGGAAAAATTATGGAGACTTCCTCTTCAAGAAACGTATGACGATGATATAGAATCAGAGATAGCTGATATAAAAAATTGTGGATCAGGACGGGGAGCGGGGAGTATAACCGCGGCCATGTTCTTGCAACGTTTTATTCAAAATGATGTTGAATGGGCTCATTTAGATATCGCTGCAACTGAGTGGGATAAAAAATCGAGAGCTCTCTCTCAAAAGGGAGCAACGGGCTTTGGAGTACGGCTGTTAAATGAGTTTATTGATAAATATTATGATAAATAATATTATCAATTTTATTTATATAGGAGATACACTATGAAATTTGTTATACAGCAGAAAATTTTAGAACGCGCAATGTCTCATGCTATGGGGATTATCGATAGGAAGCAGACAGTTCCTGTTTTGGGATACGTCCTTTTTGATGCATCCCTCGAAAATGGATTGAAGATAACTGCGACTAATATGGATATGACAATTGTTGATAGTGTATCTTGCAATATAGAAAAACCAGGGAAATATTGTCTTCCAGCTGGATTGTTGTATGATATAACTCGAAAAATTAGGACGGGATCTGACATAATTTTTGAATATGTTGAGGATTCGAATTCGATTCAGATATCGACGAATAAATCGAGTTTTTCTATACATTTCATTGAGAGTGACAATTTTCCTCCTATTTCTGATATGAATTATGATGTCAATTTTGTTATCAATTCACAATCTTTGAAGGAATGTATTGATGTTGCGAAGGTCGCGATGTTACAGGATAATACGAGGTTTCATTTAAATGGTATACACATGCATTATGAAAATGATATGGGTATACATAAACTTCGATTCGTCGCGACAGATCTTTTCAGAATAGCGTGTGTTAGTATGATATCCCCTGTTGAAGTTCAAAATATTCCATCTGTTATCGTGTCAAAGAAAGCAATATCCGAGTTGTTGAGACTCATTGATAACAGTGATTCTGAGGATATAAGTGTCTCAATGTCCGATACAAAAATTTCGTTTAAATTGAAAGATGAAGATTTTTATACGGAATTTTCATCTCGCCTTGTGAATGGAAATTTCCCAGAATATAAAGGAGCTCTCAACGTTTCAAATGATAAAATTTTAATCGTTAATACGGAAGATTTTATATCGGGTATAGACAGAGTTATAACAGTTGTTGTTGATTCGACAAATTCCGTGAAATTAGATATAAATAAAGATAAATTGACTTTATCAGGAATTAGTCGAGAATTTGGATCTGCAGAAGAAAAAATTGACGCATCCTTCAATTTCGATGATCCTTTTGAGATATGTTTTAATGGACGGTATTTATTGGAAGTTTTGAGTCAAATAAAAACTCCGCAAGTAAAATTGTTGTTCGCAGAAAGTAATTCTTCGACGATTATTGAACCATCTGAAAATTCAGATCAGGAGATGATTTTCGCTGTTATGCCTATAGAAATTGTGAAAAATTGATATCAAATTATTTGTAATCACTTATATAAGTTTGATTTCTATTAAAATTTATGATTATTTGATCATAAATTTTATTTTTTTATTGTGGGGAGTATTGTTTTTGGAGGTATAGTGTTGAATATTTTGGGATAATGTGTTTGATTTCTCACTATTTGTCAAAAATTGTCAAATAAACTGTTGTTTTTGTTTGCATTTTATGTCAAAGTATAATACAAATTAATACATAAAGCACAATTTAGTTTTTGGAGAAAAAAATGTCAGATAATTTAACACCACAAGAAATAATGTCATATACATCAGAAATGGCCTCTTCTTATATGGCGAGCCATGAAGTTTCGATCGAAGAGATTCCTTCTTTATTGAAGAAAGTTTTTCAGGCTGTTGTTGATATCAGTCGTGATGCGAATAATATGAAGCATAAACCTGCTCTCAATCCTGCAGTTCCTATTGAAGATTCTATTCATGATGACTATATTATTTGTTTAGAAGACGGAAAGAAACTTCAAATGTTAAAGAGACATTTGAATACAGTTTATAATATGACCTTAGAGCAATATAAAGAGAGATGGGGTCTTCCAATTGATTATCCTGTTGTTTCTCCAAGTTACGCGAAACGTAGAAGTGATATCGCGAAAACGACGGGACTTGGGAGTACGGGAAGAAAAAAGAATAGTGATCTAAAAGTCGCATAATATTCTTTATATTTTTTCGTATAGGGAACACGTGTATATTGTTATACGTGTTCTTCGTTTTTTTATAAATATCTTGAGAATTTTTATTATATCGTTGTAATATCTTCATAATGTTTTCAATTTAAAGAGTTATGGAGACTGGTGTGATAAAAATAAAAAACAGTATTCTTTATTTATCTCTTATTTGTATTTCATTATCTATATTGTATTTTATAATTATATCATTGTATAAAGATCATCATAATGAGATTTATTATTCAAATATTGCAGTTATAGATAGTGTTAAATTAAAGAAAAATGCACTTTGTTTTAAGACTCACGATCAAATTGCAAAGAATTTATCTAATGTTATGGATAGAATGCGTAAATCTGAGATGGATATAAAAAAAGAGTATGATGATCTCAAAAATAGAAAAAAATTATCGAAAAAAGAAAGAAAATTAGAATTAGAACGTATTGAAAATAAATGGAATACCCTATCATCGAAATATAATGATGAAATCCATGATATAAAAAATCTTGATTTGAAATTGTCGGATTTTTTACAGAAAAAAATTCATGATGTTATAAAGAATATTGCGTACGAGAAAAATATCCAGATAGTATTGAATTCTCAAATACAAAATAACATTGTCGTATTTTTTATGTCGAAGTCTATTGATATAACGGACCTTGTTGTGAGAAAATTAAACGAGGTTCAGCCAAATGTTAATTTATCGGAGTTGAAATAATTATGATTGACACAAGATTTTATAATATAAAACACGACGCAACAATTTCAAATATCTGTGAAATATTGGGTTGTGATATACCTAAAAAAATTAATCCTAATAAAATAATAAAAGGTATTGCGAAATTAGAAGATGCAACAAATGATGATATAACTTTTTTTCATAATTCAAAATATTCAAAGGATCTTGAGAAAACGAAGGCTTGTGCATGTCTTATAAAAGACTCAGATAAACATTTGTTATCAAAAAATGTTGCTCCTATTATTGTATCGGAACCTTATTATTCTCTCGCTTTGTTGTTAATGTATTTTTATGAGCCAAAGGGATATAAAACTGAATGTGAGGAAACGTATATATCTCCAAATGCAAATGTCTCGAAAAATGCATCTATTGGAAAAGGGTGCTATATCTCAGATTTCGTAACGATTGGAGATGGGGCCATAATAAAAGATAATACGATCATAGGAAAGAGTTCAACAATTCGAGAGGGAGTTGAAATAGGAGAGAATTCTCGTATTGAACCGAACGTTACGATAGGATTTTCAATAATTGGGCCTAAAGCATACATAAAAACAGGAGCACGTATTGGACAGCCTGGCTTTGGATTTTTTGTTGGAAATGCAGGGCCTGTTGATGTCTTGCAAATCGGACGTGTTATTATAGGGCGTGACGTTCAAATAGGAGCGAACTGCACGATAGATCGTGGGAGTATGGGGGATACGATAATCGGACATATGGTTCGTATGGACGATATGGTCCATATAGCCCACAACGTCCATATAGGAGATGGATGTGTCATAGCGGCACAGTGCGGAATAGCGGGGAGTACGACCCTCGGAAAAGGATGTTTTTTGGGAGGACAAGTTGGAATTGCAGGTCATCTCAAAATCGGGGATCGTGTGACAATCGCAGCGCAAAGTGGAGTTATGAACGATATAGAAAGTGGACGGAAAATAGGAGGAACTCCAGCAACCGGAATTATATCATGGCACAAACAATCCGTCGCACTTCGAAAATTGATAGAACGCAAATAAAATCAACCCATAGGATGAGTTGTCATTCTAACTCATCCTATTGATTTTTTCCTATAAAAGATCACGTACATCCATCATATTGTATAATTCTTGAAGGGCTTGCGATTTATGGATACCTTCAGGTGACCTATACAATTTATCGTCTATGTATATAATTCTAGGAGCGAGCTCATCTTCAGACTTCAATATTATTTCAAGAGGGTCTAATATTGTCCTATACAATTTATCGATCCCAATGCAATAGTTTTTGAAATCGTCGAAGACAACATTTAGACCATTATTGAATATAATAAACTTATTGATATAGATAGAATCTCGCACATACGGAACAATATCATCGACGATTATATTTTTTATAACATCCTCTATATCGTATTCATATTTATTAAATATCTCACGATTTATTCTATATGACGCATCGATGAACTTATTCATATTTTTTAGGAAGGGCATAGCCCTGTATGAATTCGATAGATCATTCGTCTCTATAAAATGCGCATCATTGTTATGTGAATAACTCCTCAAATCAGATGCGTTTAATGACATAAAGGATATGGTTATCATAGACAATATAAACTTATTGCTCATAATTTCTCCCAATATAATAATATTTCAGTATCTCTGATATAATTATAACATATTTTTCGTTACATTTAATAATATGTAAATTCTTTTATATAAAATATGGGAAGATTATTCTCAATTCGATGTTTATTTGCGGTTACTAATAATCTCGATTTAGAAATTGCTTTATTATTTAGAAAGAAAATTTCTATATTATCCTTTTCACGTGAGAGAGAATTTTTGTATGAGGAAATCGCAAATCCATTATCTCTTAGATACTTGATGACATCTTTAAAAGAAAATTGTTTATTGTGTTTTTTCCAAGACATACGATTTTTAACTTGTCTTTTAAATTCATTTGTGATAACGTCTAATGTCTTCTCTTGGGTATTATGTTTTTTTGTTTCATTATTTATTGGAGACCTGGTTTTTATGCGAGAGACAGTATTTTTCCGGATGCCTGCTCTTGTTATGAATTTGTTGATCGCAGAAATACTCCTTCCGAGTTCAAATGCGATGGTTTTCAGTTTTTTCCCCGAGACATAATCCTTCTCGAGTTTGGCTAAATCTTCCATAGACCATTGCGAGACCTTGGAAGATTGAATTATATAATTTGTATTTTGCATTGTGGCTAGTTTCCTACTCTAAAGATTTATTAATACTATTGTTACAGATATATTTATAATTATCAAATTATATTTTTGCCCATAATATTTTATTAAATTTTTATGATTATTGTTTATATTCAGGAAAATTATGCTTTTCTACTATAAGTTGTTATTTTTTTCTTTTTTTCGCCTTTTAAGTGTGTTATATTTTTTGTATCTTAGGTTAGAAGAAACGAAGTTATAAGGATATACAAAAATGAGTAAGTTAGATGATATAGATTTATCGATTCTCAGTAATTTACAAAAAAACGGGAGGATGACGAACGTTGAGCTTGCAACTCGTGCGGGAATTTCTGCTCCTCCATGTCTTAGGAGACTCAAGAGTTTGGAGACGAGTGGGATAATTCGTGGATACTATGCGGATATTGATACATCTGTTGTGGGGTATAATTTTGAGGCCTTGTGTTTTGTTTCGCTCGTGAGACAATCTGCGAGTTGTATGAAGGAATTTGTTGATAAAATTCAAGATATGAAACAAATCAGAAGTTGTCTTGCGACGACAGGAGAGTTTGATTTTATATTGCGTATTGTTGCGCACGATTTCGCGTCATACGAAGAATTTTTATCTCAAAATCTTTCTAATATAGATAATATCGGGCAAATAAAAACGTATGTTATCATGAAGTGTAATAAAGATGAGAAGGGTGTTCCTCTAAGATAGTGTATTTCCATATATCGGATAATTTTAACCTAGTATATTTTTATATATTCTAGGTTTTTGTATTTTTTTATTTGAAATACCATATTTTTTTGACGTTGATTGCATTTTTCTCCTTTATCATTTATAATAAAATATATTGGGACGTTTAAATGTTTCATGATGTGAAATAAAGGTTTTCTATCCTTTCAATTTCTCCTTGATTTTGTTTGGTTTATAAATGATTATTATACACATGGTGTGAAACTTATTGATAATGTGATAAAAAATAATGTCTAATTTGACTGATAAAATAGAACAAAATATAGAATCTGTTGTCAAGGAATGTGGTTGTTCGATTGTGAGGGTTGCGTTTGTTGGGGCTCAAAAACGAAAGACCCTACAAATTATGATTGAAAAAATAGACGGTTCAAACATAACAATAGAAGATTGTGAGAATGTTAGTCGTGCGGTTTCCGTTCGTCTCGATGTTATGGATCCTATAAAAGGGAGATATAACCTTGAAGTTTCGTCTGCTGGGATTGATAGGCCTCTCGTTAAGATTCAGGATTATGAGAGATTCGTTGGAAAACCTGTCGTTGTTAAAACATATGATGAGAAAAAAAATAGGAAAGTTTTTAGAGGTTTGTTGGACTTAGTATTGGAAAATGGTATAAAATTAAAATTAGATAGTCCTTTAGAAGATCAAACTTATTCTATAGAGATCGGGTATAACGAGATAAAATATGCCCATATAGATGGATTTAAGATATAGTTTTTGGGAGATGATAAGTGAGCCGTAAAATAAAAATAGAAGAAAAAAACAATAATCATACCGTTAGGAATGAGATTTTACAGGTTGCTGATATGGTCGCGAGAGATAAGGGAATTGATCGTGAAGAAATATTGTCCGCGATGGAACACGCTATCTTGAAAACAGCACAACTTCGATATGGAACGGAAAAACATATAGTCGCAGAGATAGATAGAAAAACAGGGGATATTTCCATAAAACGTGCGATAAATGTCGTTGAAGAAGTTCACGATCCAATAAAAGAAATCTCGATAGAAGATGCGAGAAAAATGAATCCTGATATAGAATTGGGAGAAGTGTTATACGAAGTCCTTCCCCCTATTGAATTTGGAAGGGTTGCGGCTCAATCCGCGAGGCAAGTTATAGTCCAGAAAGTCAAAAGCGCGGAGAGAAATAAACAATTTGAAGCTTTTAAGGGGCGTGTTGGAGAAATAATAACGGGTATCGTTAAAAGAGTTGAATTTTCCGATGTTATACTAGATGTTGGACGTACGGAAGGGATATTGAAAAAACAGGATGTTATTCCAAATGAAATTTTTAAGGTGGGGGATCGTATAAAAGTTCTCCTTGTTTCCATAAGTTCGGAAGTTTCTGGCCCTATGCTTCAACTTTCAAGAACTCATCCTGATTTCTTAAGAAAATTGTTTGAACAGGAAGTCCCTGATATCTATGATAATGTCGTGAAAATTATGTCAATCGCAAGGGATCCAGGGAGTAAGGCTAAGATGGCCGTTACGACATCTGATCCAAATCTCGATCCTGTGGGAGCATGTGTTGGAGTTAAAGGAATGCGTGTTCAAGCGGTTGTCGATGAATTGAAGGGAGAAAAAATAGATATAGTTTTATGGTCTGATAATCCCGCGATATTTGTTGTCAATGCTTTATCTCCAGCTGAAGTTTCGAGAATCGTTTTGGATGAGGATAAAAAATCTGTCGAGGCTGTCGTTAAATCTGAACAGTTGAGTTCTGCGATAGGAAGGCGAGGACAAAATGTCCGTCTCGCATCAAAATTAACGGGGTGGAATATAAATGTCATAACTGATGAGCAAGATTCAAAGAGAAGGGCTGAAGAAAGTTCTAGGATAATATCGTCATTTATTGGAGAATTGGATGTCGATGATATAGTCGCCCACCTTTTGATGAATGAAGGTTATACGGATGTAAAAGATATAGCAGAAACCTCGTTGTCGGAATTGTGTTCTATTGATGGATTTGATGAGGAAGTTGCAAAAGAATTGCAGGAACGTGCTATATTATCATTAAACAAAAAGAAAAACAATCTGAAGAAATTGTGTGATGAGATGGGCGTTTCAAAAGAATTGATGGAATATCCCGCGATTACGGACGATTTGTTGGAAGTTTTAATAAAATCTGATATAAAAAACCTTGATGATATAGGAGATTTATCGACGGATGAACTTCTCGATATTTCTAAGGGATTGTTGACAAAAGAGGATGCAGAAGCCTTGATTATGGAAATTAGAAAAAATTGGTTTTAGATTGATGAGTTATTGGTTGAGGAGTCGAAAAGATTTATGGTAAATTCAAGTGATGAGAAAAAAAATAATGTATCTTCTAAAAAAAGATCGACTATATCTTTGAAAAATACGAATTCATCTGGACCATTTCCAAGAGTATCTGGAAATTCCAATACTTTTGAAGTCGAAATAAAACGGAAACGTCATACTGGTCTTGCGACGGATTTCAATAATTCAAGGAGAGGGGGTCGTGTTTCTTTGAGGAAAGATGCGTCGCAATCTAATGGGAAATTGACAGATCAAGAATTTCAAGCGAGAATTCGCGCTCTCAAAGAAGCTATGAAAGAAAGTGTCGAGTCCGTAAAAGAAGAAGAGAATGAAAAGAGTGATATAATCCGAGGTGTGGAAGATATTCAACATGAAGATAGTCATAAAATTATATCAAAAGACCGTGATATAGAAAATGAGGGTGTTGTTGTTCAGGAAAATAATAATAAAATTGATAATAAGTTAGAAGATAATTCTAGTAAAAAAAATGTAAAATTTAATAACAGTAAGCATACGAATACGAAAAAGGATGAAGTTATTAATAATGAGCGTCCTGTCGTTTTTAGAGCAAATGATTATGTTAGAAAACATAATGATACTCCTAAAAATAATGATAATAAACGTTCTTTAAATAATAGTGTATCGAAGGATAAGTCTCCTCGTTTCAATGATAATTCTGAAAATATTGAAAAGAGTGCGCGTGAATCTAATTATCAACAACGTAAACAACAACGTTCTCAGAATTCAAGACGTGATATAGATGATGATGATAATAATGTTGGGAAGAATAGGAATTCTTCTAAATCCGATGTGAAGAAATCTTTTGGAGTGAAAAAGTCTGATAATAATAGTAAAAAAATTTCGCGTGCTGTTTTAAATAGGGTTTTAGATAACGATCTTGAAGAAAGGACGAGATCTGTTGCATCTTTCAAACGCGCAAAGCAGAAGCTTAAAAATATAAATAAAGATCAAGATTCGACAAAAGTTGTTAGGACGGTTGATATTCCTGATATGATAACAATTTCTGATCTATCAAATAGGATGGCAGTACGTGCTGGAGATGTCATAAAATATCTCATGAAGTTGGGGACTCTCGCAACTTTAAATCAGTCGATTGATGGGGATACAGCTGAGATCATATGTACGGATTTTGGGCATATTCCAAATAGAGTATCTGACTCTGACATAGAAAAGGATTTAGAGAAAATTGTTGATAATCCCGAGGATTTAGAAACACGTGCTCCAATTGTTACAGTTATGGGACATGTTGATCACGGAAAGACGACTCTCCTAGATACTCTTAGAAAAACGAGTATTGCTCAAAAAGAAGCTGGAGGTATAACACAGCATGTTTCTGCATATCAGATCTCGAATGCAAGTGGAAATAAGATTACGTTTATTGATACTCCAGGGCACGCCGCATTCTCGCAAATACGATCGAGAGGTGCTGTTTTGACGGATATAATCGTCCTTGTTGTCTCTGCGGATGATGGGATAAAAGATCAAACAATCGAAGCGATTGATCACGCGAAGAAAAATAATGTCCCTATTGTCGTTGCGATAAATAAGATAGATAAACCAAACGTTAATGTTGATCGTGTTAAGACAGATTTGATGAATCATGAGATTATAGTTGAGGATTTTGGAGGGGAAGTTTTGTCTGTCGAAATTTCTGCATTAAAGAACATTAATCTTGATAAATTGATAGACGCAATTTTATTGCAGGCTGAAGTTATGCAATTGAAATCAAATCCAAATAGAAAGGCTGTTGGAACGATTTTAGATTCAAGGATTGTTAAGGGGCGTGGAATCGTTGCGTCTGTTGTTGTTCAACATGGAACATTGAAAACAGGAGATATATTTGTTGCGGGGGCTTCATACGGGAAGGTCAGGTCTATATATTCAGATGGAAATAAGAAGATCAATGAGGCAGGTCCTTCATCTCCTATAGAAATCGTTGGATTTAATAGTGCGTCTGAACCAGGAGATACAATTTATGTTGTTGATTCTGAACAACAAGCTCGTGAAATTGCGGAATATCGCGCAAGGAAAATAAAGGAAAAATCATCAATTTCTCACGCTGTTTCTATCGATCAATTGATGGCAGGTCAGAAAAATACTAAGAAAGAATTGAATATTATAACGAAAGCTGATGTTTACGGATCTTTGGAAGCGTTGATTAGTTCTATAGAATCTATAAATCATGACGAAGTATGTGCGAAGATCGTTGAACAGGGGGTCGGTATGATAAATGAGAGTGATGTTGATTTTGCGCACAATACAGGTTCCGTAATCATTGGGTTTAATGTTGGGGCGACTTCATCTGCGAAAGATCTTGCACATTCTTATGGCATACAGATATATTCTAACAGTGTTATATATCATATCTTAGAAGAAGTGAAAAGAATGATGAGTGATCTTCTACCTCCAATTATTGAAGAGAATTATATTGGAAAAGCAGAAGTTCGCAAGATATTTGTCATAAGTCGTTTTGGAACGATAGCGGGATGTTATGTGACAGATGGTTTGATAAAACGTAGTGATTCAAAAATCAAGGTATTACGTGGAGGAAAGATTATCTTTGAGGGGAAAATACGTTCTATGAAGCATGAAAAAAATGAAATTAAAGAATCTCGTCAATCTTATGAATGTGGAATCCTCGCGGAGGGATACAATGACTTTCAAGAGGGAGATGTTATAGAGTGTTACGAAATAACTCAAAAATCGCGCTCTATTTAATATTAATTTCATTGTCATTTCAAGGCTGTTCCAACATTAAACCAGTTGTGAACAGTTCCTTGGATGATGTCTTCTATGATAGTTTGGATTTTATAAAAATAAACTCAGATCCTGAAATAAAATACAAATTAATGAACAATTTATCTTATGAACTTAGGAATTATGTTACATATCTAAGAAGATATTTAATAGAAATAGATATATCAAATGAGGAAGGAACTGCAACATACAATGAAAAGGAAGTTACAAAAGAGCAAGTTCTTTTCAAAACATTTGTAAGAATCTATAATAAAAATCGAGAATTAGTTATGAATACTTATTTTGATACGTATTCCTCATTTTTTGTTAGGGACGACATTCCAATTGCGAGTATATCATCGAGATGCAACACATTGGATTCTATAATACAGAATATTTCCAACACGTTATCTATCAGGATCATAAGTTTTATAGAAGACAACAAATGGGATTAGGAGATAATTCCAATCCCTTTAGTTTTCCATCAAATTTCCAAATTTCGTCAGCCTTCCATCGAAGAACAACTTGACTGTTCCAACTGGTCCATGTCGTTGTTTTGCAATAATAATTTCCGCTCTATTGTAGATTTTTTCCATTTCAAGAACCCACTTGTCATGTTCGATAGTTCCTTCTGGGGGCTCTTTTCTAGCTTTATAATATTCTTCACGATAAACAAACATAACGACATCTGCGTCCTGTTCAATAGATCCCGATTCTCTTAGATCTGCGAGTTGAGGACGTTTGTCATCTCTTTGTTCAACAGCACGAGAAAGCTGAGATAACGCGACGATAGGAACGTCCAATTCTTTTGCAAGTCCCTTCAATCCACGAGTTATCTCAGAAATCTCTTGTACACGGCTCTCAGAATGTCTCTTCGTTCCACTTGATTCAATGAGTTGAAGATAATCTATAACGATTAATCCGAGATTATGTTGTCTTTTGAGACGACGTGCTCTATTTCGAATCTGACTGATAGATACGTTTGGAGTATCATCTATGAAAAGTTCTAGAGATTCAAATTCGTGACTAATTGTTAAAAATTTATCGAACGAATCCTTCGGAATTTCACCACGACGTATGTTATCAGATGATATTCCCGATTCACTCGATAAAATTCTCGTTGCGAGTTGTTCAGCAGACATTTCTAATGAGAAAAATATAACGGATGCCCCATCATCATTGTTCAAGAGTTTATATTTTGCTGCATTAAATGCTAAATTTGTCGCAAATGCAGTCTTTCCCATAGAAGGACGTCCTGCAACGATCAATAGATCGGATTTATGAAGTCCTCCAAGCCATTTATCAAGAGATTTGAATCCAGTTGTCACCCCGACTATATGACTCTCCCTTTTAAATGCAGAGGCCGCAGATTCAATCGATTCGGCCAATGCATCACTAAACGAAAAGAGACGTCCTTTATTCGAAATTCCAGTTGCGAGATCATACAACTTTTTTTCTGTATTCTCTATGAGGACACTCGCATTTTCTATGTTGTCCATAGTTTTTGCGTCATTTATCGTCGAATCACTAATACTAATTATTTGACGTCTTAGGTATAAATCATAAATTATATTTGCATATTGTTGGATATTGCTCAATCCTATAACAGATTCAACGAGATCCAATAAATATTTCTTTCCATCAGCATTTATAAAAACATCGTCATTTGAGAGATTCGAGGATATTGTTATAGGATCCGCAACACTCCCCTTATCCATAATTTTTTTTATAGATTCAAAAATCTTCGAGTGCAAAATACTCGCAAAATATTCAGAGTTAAAAATATCGGGAATATTTTCTAACAATGAATTATCGAGGATCAACGCGCCCAATAGAGCTTGTTCAGCCTCAATATTGTGGAGTATATCTAACGACGACTGTTCCATAAAATCCAAAACAAATTTTTATCACGCAATCACACACGTGATATACTAATACATATCATAACAACAATCCATCTCTTATGGTATTATAACTAAATTCTTTTTATTTTTCTCATATTTTTTAGTGTATACTCTCCATCTGGGACATTCTCCCAAACTAAACAATTTGGCCAGGGTAATATATCGACATCAGGATACAATTCCCCAACTCTTTTTAGTATAAGAAAATTGAAATAATTTTTATATTTTTTTCTACTATCGAGTGGAGGTTCATAATTATTGATATACATATTGCAGGCCTCCTCCATATACCACATTATTTCATCTATGCGAATCGTACACGAAAACCTATTTTTTTTCTCATCGAAAAATTTTCCAGTGAGCGCATCATTGAAATGAAGGACCATTCCAAGTTCTGGGAATATACTGTGTAGTTCGATATCCTGATATTGAAGGATCATGGATTCATCATCCCACATTGTGTCCCATTTTATTTTTGATTTCCACAATAAAACATCGACATACTGCATATTCTTCAAACCATCATTTTCCAAGATCTCTCTCGGATTTCTTTCATTTAAGAAATAATAATTCGAAGCATATAATTCACATATACTAGAAATTAAAATAAATTTTATAATACATTTTACAATCCACATAATCTTCCCAAGCACTTTATTTTAAGTTTAAATTGGAATTTTGTTTTTGTCAAATCATTGTCATGGGCAAAAATTTTTTGGTCAAAAATTTTACATTTTTATTGGAAGTGTGTTAAAATAAGGAGTTAGTGTTATATATAAAAAATAAAAAAGGTCTGATATATTATGGCAAGAGTTACGGTTGAAGATTGTGTTTTAAAAGTTCCAAATAAATTTGAATTAGTTTTATTAGCCTCGAAAAGATCTCGTGATATAGATCATGGAGCTATCCCATCTCTTCCTCGAGATAATGATAAATCAACGATCATCGCACTCCGTGAGATTGCGGAAGAATCGATATCTATCGATGGACTTCGAGAACTCACGAAAAAAAGTTTGATTGAAGGAAATCATTATGAGGAGATACAAGTCAATGTCTCATCGGACGATGATGTCGATAACGATGAAGATTATGAAGACGAAGATGAAAATGTTGATGACGAAGATGAAGATGATGAAGACGAGATAAATGACGAGGAAGATGAAAAGATAGAGGGAGAAGAATAATTATGTCAGGTGTTGTCGTTCGTTTTGCTCCGAGTCCAACGGGAGTCCTCCATATAGGATCCGTTAGGACGGCCCTATTCAATTGGCTTTATGCTCGTCATAATAATGGTAAGTTTTTATTACGTATTGAAGATACAGATAAACTTCGTTCAACTGATGAAAACACGAAATCTATTTTCGATATATTGAAATGGTTGAATATAGATTTTGATGATGAGGCTGTTATTCAATCATCTCGTATTGAAAGACACAAGGAAGTCGCTCACAATCTCGTTCGTGAGGGGAAGGCTTATTATTGTTATTGCACGAGTGAAGAATTATCC